>JBAYJG010000185.1:0-6772 GCA_041665225.1 Bacteroidota bacterium | reverse complement strand
TCGATCTGATATTTCAATCCGGAATATCGACAAGCCCGATGATCACGGACATATCCGGTCGCGGACTTGGGTTAGCGATTGTTCGTGAAAAAGTTGAAAAACTCGGAGGGAAAGTTGTTGTGACTACCAATCCGGAAAGCGGCACAATGTTCCAGCTAATTCTGCCGCTCACGCTCACAATATTTCGCGGTGTGCTGGTGAGGATTGGGGAACAATTTTTCTTTATACCGACTGATAATGTTGAACGTGTTCTGAGAGTAAACAAAGAAATGGTGAAGACAATAGAAAATCGCAAGACAATGCTAATCGATCGAGAAATTATTGGGATGAAAACACTTGCCGAAGTACTGGGAATCCATGATAGAACGAATGTCCCTGCAGTAAACAAAAAGACTTCGGCCTCATCACCGCAGTTTCTCCAGGTGATGGTGCTAACGCATGGTTCGGTCCGGATTGGTGTCACAGTGGATGAAATATTCGACGAACAGCAAATTCTTGTGAAAGATTTGGGCTATCAGCTGAAACGGGTTCGGAACATCAGCGGGGCAGCAGTTCTTGGCAACGGTACAGTGGTCCCGGTATTGAATATTGCCGATGTGATGAAAACAGCATTGGAATCAACACCATCAGCGATCGCTGCGGACGATGAAGAACAACACGCGGCAATGGACTATTCGGTGCTTGTGGCTGATGATTCGATTACATCACGGACGTTATTAAAAAATATTCTTGAGACGGCCGGGTACAATGTAATCACCGCTGTGGACGGGGCTGATGCATTTATGAAAGCGCTTGGCGGTGAGTTCGATGTGATTGTTTCTGATGTCGATATGCCGAGAGTAAATGGATTTGAACTTACGGCAAAAATCCGCAAAGATAAAAAGTTATCTGACACGCCGGTCGTCCTGGTGACAGCACTTGAATCCCGAGAAGATCGGGAGCACGGAATCGATGTCGGTGCCAACGCATATATTATTAAAAGCAGTTTTGATCAGAGTAATTTGTTGGAGATCGTTAAGAAGCTAGTGTAGTTGCAATTATTCTCGCAAATAAAGCACTTCAGTCATTCTAAGGGAGCAATGCAATCGATGAATTTGTTGCGGCGTCGGATAACAACACCTTCCGCAGAGACCAGATTTTTCACTTCGTTCCAATGAAGATCATCGGATCCTCTTTGAGAATGACAATGAAAAATATATACAAGTATCAGATGTTTCTAAGGTTTATCAACGATGATCAAAGTACTTCTTGCAGAAGATTCTCCGGTAATGCAGCAATTCCTTATCCACGCAATCAGTTCTGATCCCGAAATTGAGATAGTGGGTGTGGCGAACAACGGCGAAGAAGCTGTTGCTGCTGTAAAGAATTACCATCCCGATGTTATTGCCATGGATTGGCAGATGCCAAAACTGGACGGACTACAGGCGACACGCATCATTATGGAAACTATGCCAACCCCAATTGTTATTGTGACTGGTTTGGTGTCTGCAAAAGATGCTGCTTTTTCATTCCGGATGATGGAAGCGGGGGCATTGGCGGTGATCTCCAAGCCGCACAGTGCGGTTCATCCAGAGTATATGAATGATGTGAAGAAGCTAAACCAAACGTTGAAATTGATGTCCGAAATAAAATTGGTAAAACGCTTTTCTCATACATCAACAACATCCGTAGTAGTCCAGCCTGGTATTGAAAATTCTCATCGGTCAGGATCAGATATTCGACTCGTCGCAATCGGTGCATCGACGGGTGGACCGATTGTCTTGCAGAAAATTTTTTCCGAATTGCCTGAACACTTGCCAGTTCCGCTTTTAATCGTGCAGCACATTTCTCCGGGGTTTGTCGGAGGATTTGTTGAATGGCTTCAAATGACAACAAAATTTCCGCTGCATCTTGCTGCTCATGGAGACCTTCTGTTGCCGGGGCATGGATATATAGCACCGGATGACTTTCAAATGGGAGTTGGAAGCGGTCTCAGAATTGTGTTAAGCAATGATGGTATGGAAAACGGACTACGGCCGTCTGTTGCCCATCTCTTTCATTCGGTTGCAATCAACATCGGTGCCGGAGCGGTCGGTATTTTATTGACAGGAATGGGAAAAGATGGAGCAGAAGAGTTGAAGCTCATGAAGGAAAAAGGTGCTATCACCATTGCGCAGGATAAAAGGAGTTCGATAATACACGGCATGCCCGGCGAAGCGATCAAAATAAATGCCGCACTGTATATCCTTTCACCGGAAGAGATTTCTGGAATGCTCGTTTCATTATTGAAGAAGGTCGACTTGGTGGGAGTATCACTGTGATCAGGAAATTGAAAATCAGCTTGGCACCAAAGTTATTCTCAAAAAAAGGGAATGTGCAATATTTGCTGGCCATGATCGTATTCTGCACAGCAGTAATAAGCGGCATTCTTCTTTTTATCAATAATAACCTCTCGCTCATCTACTTTGGTGATGCAGTGTCGCATATCGTTCGCGCCCGGCAGTTCATCGATTCACAACAGCCGGGTCTGATGAATATCGGTACCGTCTGGCTACCATTGCCGCAGTTGTTACTCGTCCCGTTTGTAGCATTCGATACGCTATTTTACTCCGGGATTGCCGGCGCAACGATAGGAATACCGTTGCTCACACTCACCGCTGTTCTCATTTTCTCTATCATTTGGATTCTCACCAATTCTCGGCAAATCGCATTTATTGTTTCACTGCTGTTCGGATTGAATCCCAATATCGTCTACATCGCCCTTACACCAATGAGCGAAATATCGCTGATATTTTTTGTGACACTCGGTGGGTATGGGTTAGTGAAATGGATTCGTTCAGATTATGTAGGATGGCTGTTTTTATGTACTGGTGCCGTTTTCTGTGCAACACTCTGCCGGTATGAAGCGTGGCTTCTGGCACCGTTCATTTCCGTGATAGCACTGCACAGGGGGAGAGTGCTTCAAAAACAGGGAATGCGTTTTTCCATATTCACATCGGCGGCAATTGCCGGTATTGCGTGGTGCGGTATTGCGTTTTGGCTTTGTTGGAATTACCTACAATATAGTGACGCCTTGAAATTTGCGCATTGGACCTATTCCGTCGGTACGAGTACAGCGCGTTCCGCGTTGAGTACCCATCCAGCAGATCTCTATTCTATTGCCGGCAATGCCCTTCTTTGGATCTTCGGTCCGATGATGCTGGGGGCGGGAGTGCTTATAACGCTGTCCATGAAGCGTTTGTCTGTTCGAAAAGAACAGGTTCTACTTCTCTTGTATTTTTCTCTTCCAGCAATTTTTATCCTTTCGGCAATTCTTGGAGGTTTCGTACAGGTCGATCAGTGGTGGTGGAACTGGAGATTTGTTCTTTCGTTCGGTCTGTTTCTCTCGCTTGCAAGTGCATTGGCTCTTCAGGAATTGTTTCAAAAATGGCAAATGCCGTTCCTGCATCATATTGTGGTAGCGTGTTTTGTTGTGATGCCGGTAGTACAGATTGCAGTTCCTTCTGTTGGCGTTGCAGTCTATAAGGATGCGGAAAAGAGTTTTAGCGATCTGTCCCGTTCCGCTACTATTCTTGGGCAAGAGATGCAAAAACGGTATCACGGCGGCTCCATCGCGCTGCTGACAGGTTACGGCGCCGGCCAAAGGGTTATGATCTCGAGTGGTTTGCCTTTGAAATCGTTTAACGTGAAATATTTTACGGACGATTCTACAATTTCGATCACAGACCGATACATCATCATCGGGAAGGATCGGAGAACTGGATCATTGGAATTTTCGCAGTACTGGACTGTTAATAAAACTTCGTTATTGTTGTCCTACGAACTCAGAGAGTTGAATGATAATTTTGTTCTGTTGGAACGGAAAACCCGTTTGTAATGTGAATATCGTCTACCTGCCGTAACAGTGAAACAATTCCCTGCTTTTTGATAAATAGTTCATTCTTCCATTTCACCACATTATCGTATCGTTGGATATGTATCCTTGGAAATGCCATAGAGTATTTCTGTTGATATACCGTTGTTATTCGATTACATTTTATCAAAAGATGGAAACACTGTGTCTATTCGTGTCTCGTTCCACGAAATTGTAATAATTATTTTTTTGACGTTGCCTTGAAATGAAATATTTACCGACATGAACAATCACTATGACGTGATCGTTATCGGAGGTGGGATCGTCGGATTGGCGACCGCTTTTCAGACGATCACGAAGAATTCTCGGCTGCGGATCCTGCTGTTGGAAAAAGAGTCTGATGTCGCACAGCATCAGACCGGGCATAACAGTGGCGTGCTGCATTCGGGGATTTATTATACGCCCGGTAGTTTGAAAGCGCGGAATTGTGTGACCGGATATCAAATGATGGTACAGTTTTGCAGAGAGCACTGTATTCCATTCGATATTTGCGGAAAAGTGATTGTCGCAGTCAAAGAAGAAGAACGTCCCTTCATTCAATCGTTGATGGAGAAGGGGATTGCGAATGGTCTGCAAGGTATCCGGAAACTCTCAGCGGAAGAACTGCGTGAAAGAGAACCGCATGTTTCCGGGATAGAAGGACTTTTCGTACCGCAAACAGGGATAACAGATTTTACAAGAGTTGCGAGCGCGATGAAAGAACTCCTGATCAAGAACGGGGTCGCACTACAGTTCAATGAGGAAGTTTATTCGATTCAACGACAACAGAATGTAACGCTGATTCGTACTGGTACGAATGAATATACCGGAAAAGTTATCGTCAGCTGTGCCGGACTGCACTCGGACAGAGTTGCACGAATGACGTACAATAACCTGCCTCTTCGCATCCTTCCATTTCGTGGCGAGTATTACAAACTAAAAGAATCAAAACGACATCTTGTAAAAAATCTCATCTATCCTGTTCCTGACCCTGCATTTCCATTCTTAGGAGTGCATTTCACACGGACGATCACCGGTGAAGTGGAGGCAGGTCCCAATGCAGTGTTTGCCTTTGCGCGCGAAGGGTATTCCCGCACCAGTTTTAATTTCCGTGATGCTTTCGAATCCTTAACCTGGCCCGGATTCCATCGTGTTGCAGTGAAATACTGGAGAACCGGCGCAGGCGAATATTATCGTTCATTCAATAAATCGGCTTTTACAAAGGCGCTCCAAAAATTGATCCCGGAAATTCAGGAGAAAGATCTGGAAGAGGGAGGATCAGGCGTGCGTGCGCAGGCGTGCGATCACAACGGAAATCTGTTGAATGATTTCTCTATCATGCAAGAAAATGACATTATCCATGTTTGCAATG
Source organism: Bacteroidota bacterium (assembly GCA_041665225.1). Lineage (GTDB taxonomy): Bacteria > Bacteroidota > Ignavibacteria > UBA10030 > UBA8401 > UBA8401. The sequence continues at coordinate 1,529 of JBAYJG010000185.1, read as the reverse complement.
CTCCCTCGCCAGCTGCGACTTCCTCTCTCGCCATCGGTGAATATCTGGCTGGGATGGTGATACAGCATGTTCTATGATGCCAGTGGTTCATCTCCTCATGTGCGAATATCATCATATCCATAATCACCTCTTTGTTCTTTGCTTCATATTTGATATACTGAGAGCAATTCCAAGCATCACAGATCAGCAAAGGTTATGGTGTGAGTCGGTCCATTTTCTTATTGTTCTCCCTTGTTTTCCTTCCTCATTTCCTTTTTTCTCAAGAAGGTGACATTCACGGCGTTTTGTCGGATAGTACCAATGGCGAACGGATTTCCTTCGTTACAGTAATGATTTCCGGAACGAATAGAGGAACCTCGACGAATACCAATGGGTTTTATCTGCTCGCCGGTCTTGCACCGGGGCGTTATGACCTTGTGTTCTCATCGCTGAGTTTTAAGAAAAAAGTAGTTCCCGTACAGGTGACTGCCGGTGTTTCCTTGACGTTGAATGTTCGTCTTCAACCGGAAGACGTTGAATTAACGGAAGTGGTGATTAATGCGGAACGGTCAGGCAAAATGAATGATGTCAGCGCCAGTATCCATGTGATGAACCCGGAAGAGTTACGAAGAATTCCTGTCGCAGTCCAAGGCGATCTGCTGCGAGCGGTGCAGGTTCTTCCCGGCATTGTTACGACCAGCGATGTCAGTGCGAAATATTATGTGCGCGGAGGTTCCGGGGATCAGAATCTTATCCTGTTGGACGGTATGAAGGTCTATAATCCATTTCACGCGTTCGGAGTTTTCAGCGTCTTCGATCCCGATCTCATCAATTCCACGGAAATCTTTACCGGTGCATTCCCTGCTGAATACGGGAATCGTCTTTCATCTGTCATTAATGTGACAACACGAAGCGGAAACGCATTGCGCCTCAGTGGGACAGCCGAAGCAAATTCGATGTTTTCAAAATTGCAGATAGAAGGACCCTTGACGCAGAATATCAGAGCGATGGGGCATTATCGCAGATCCATGTTCAAGGACGCGTTCAATACGTTTCTGAAGACCGATGTTCCGTTCTCCTTCTATGACGGTTTTGTCAAACTCACGGTCGAAAATGAAAATAGTGTCCGGTACGCCGCCGAGTATTTTTTTACAGGTGACGACGTAATCGGCAAAACCGAATCTGATGCAACGTACAAATGGAGAAGTGAGTCATATACGCTGAGCGTCTCCAGTCTGGCAACGGAGCGTCTGTTTTTCCATGCGATGATGTATTCCAGCCGGTTTGTTACACAGCGGGATATTTCCAATACGGCGCTCCTGTCTGATGCTACATCCGAGATTAAGGAACTCGGAATCAAATCATTCTTTACGAAGTATACGGAGTCGCAAGCGCAATACCATTTTGGATTTGATTTCAGTGTGCCGGAGTTTATCAATAAACTTCATAACAGCGCCAATATTCCCATTGAATTTGAAAGTGGGTCGTTGGATGTGATGGCATGGATCCGGTATGAAAATACTCAGGATGTGTTGAAGTACGACGTCGGC
>JBAYJG010000184.1:0-6775 GCA_041665225.1 Bacteroidota bacterium | reverse complement strand
TGATGCTGCTGTGCAAGACCCTCCGAAGCGCTGATGATAGCGGCGATCGGCGTCCGAAGCTCGTGAGAGATGGAATTGAACAGTGTGCGGTACAATTTTTCCGATTCAGCGTAGACGACTGTTCGTTTGGCAAGCTCGTTGAGCTGTTCCCGTTCGAGTGTCGACGCGATCTGAGCAATGAAATTCTGCAGTAACGATTCCTGGTCCACACCGAACTGTTTGTCTAATTTGTTTTTCACACCGATCACGCCCAACGGATATCGCGGACCGGAGATAGGATAATACGTCGCGGGGGAAGAAGGAAGCGTGTCAGTGAATTTTCCGGCCTTCTTTTCGTTCCAGTATACCCAGGCTGCCACGCTGAATTCCTTTTCGTCCACGGAATACATGCTGGAATCGTGCGCTTTTGTGAAGATGTCCCCGTCCGGCTGACTCAGGAAGATCGCCACTTCCGACGAAAAGAACGACGAGATGTTTTTCACCGCCGCTTCGGCAACTTCATTCTGTGTCTTTGCTGCCGTTAGTTGTTTGGTGAGAGCAAACAGTGCTGACGAATGTTCTTCCCTTTGACGCACGCTCTTCTCTCTTGCTCTTATTCTTGACGTCAGCGTTCCAGTCACCGCGGCAATAGCAAAGTATGCCAGGAACATCAGAATATCTTGTGGATGACCGATTGCAAAAGTGAACTTCGGAGGAATATAGAAAAAATTCCAGAGCATCGCACTCATCGCTGCAGCAAGAAGTACAGGTCCCACTCCGAATTTCAACGGGAGAAGGACGACAATCAATAAAAGAATGAGAGAGACAGTCTGATAACCAAGGTATTCCGAGAAGGGAAAACAGGCCAGGGCGGAGACAAAGATGATGAATGCAGAAATGACGTACTGCGCAATACCAGAATGAACTTCCGGAATGGTAAATGATTTTGCGCGCTGCTGCGATTCGTCGTGTTCACCGATGACATAGACATCCAGATTGCCGCTTTCTTTGATCAACCGGTCAAGCAATGATTCCGTCAAGAATGAACGGTTTAACGATTTGCCTATTAAAATTTGCGTGGCATTGTGCTGGTGCGCCGTGCGCACCAACGCACGCACAATATTGTCATCCGTAGTTGTGATGATCTCTGCTCCCAGATCGGCCGCCAGCTTGATATTGCTGTTCAACTGTTTCTTTGCTTCGTCGGAGATCGACTTTGACGTCTCCACATAGACCGCGACCCATGTAGCATTCAACGTATACGCCATCCTCCGCGCCCATCGGATAAGTGAGACAGTTGAAGGGCTGGGACCGATACCGACGAGAAGACGCTGACCGGATTTCCACGTTTCGGTGATTCGTTCAGACTGCATATAATCACGCAGCTGATGATCCACTCGTTCCGCGGTAAGTCGGAGCGACATTTCCCGCAGGGCGGTAAGATTCCCTTTGCGGAAAAAGTTCTGGATTGCCTGCCGGGACCGATCCGGCGTATACACCTTTCCTTCCTCAAGCCGTTTTAGAAGATCTTCCGGTGAGATGTCGATCAACTCAACCTCATCAGCCAGTTCAAAAATAGAATCCGGAACCGTTTCACGAACGACCGCACCACTAATCTGTGCGACTGTATCCGCACGACTTTCCAAATGTTGTACGTTGACGGTAGTATGGACATCAATCCCCAGGTCCAGTAATTCCAAGACATCCTGATAACGGCGGCTGTGACGACTGGTGGGTGCATTAGTGTGAGCGAGTTCATCGACAAGGACGACTTTCGGCTTCCTGGCAATAACCGCATCCAGGTCCATCTCTTCCAAAGCAACTCCGCGGTATTCGATAATTTTTCTCGGAATCACCTCAAGACCCGTTACCAAAGCATCTGTTTCGAACCGTTTATGGGTCTCAATATAACCGATAACGATATCGACACCCTGCGTTTTCGCTTCGTGGGCTGATTTTAACATGTCGTACGTCTTGCCAACGCCGGCCGACATTCCAAAAAAGATCTTCAATTTTCCCCGCCGGGAATGTTCTTCTTCTTTCTTCAGAGCGTTCAGGAGAGCATCAGGATCGGGACGGTATTGAGAGGGAGAGTCCATTAAAACGAATATAGCGATTCATTCATAGAAGTTCATTATTATCAAAACCTAGAAAATGAAATGGAAAATGACTACCGGACCGACGGGTATCCAACCGAGTCGTGGTCCATCATATCCGCATCTGTCCGCTTCTCTTCACAACAAAGCTTGGTCAAAGCAAACAGGCAAACCGCAAAAATAACTATTAAAAGACCCCTCATAGAATACTTCAGTTTATAAATTGTCCAAAGCAATATTCAGGTTTAATACATTCACCCGCGGTTCACCGAACAGTCCGAATTGCGGGTGTTCAGTATGCCGACGCACAAGTTCTTTCAGTGCTGAAGTTTTTTGAGCATCAAAGCCTCTCACGGCGGCTAAGCGTTCTACCTGAAGCACCGCTGCTTCCGGACTAATATGCGGATCGACACCGCTGCCGGATGCAAAGAGCATATCCTTGGGAACGACAGTTATCGCAGAAAGATTGTTATGCCGAATGAATTTGTCACCCCGGGCTTTCGCAGAATCCGCCAACCGTTTATCCGTTGGGCACCAATTAGTTCCGCCCGAGGGGACGGGATTGTATCCAATCCCCGAAGGACGCGAATGAAAATATTTATCGCTCACAAATTCTTGTCCAATGAGCTCTGAACCGATAAGCACCCCGTTTTTTTCGATCAAACTCCCGTTAGCCTGGTACGGAAAAATAACATGCGATAAAAAGGTCATGCTAACAGGAAACAAAATTCCGGTGAAGAGGGTCATGACTATTAACATGCGCAATGCTGGAATAATGTACGTTTTCATATTAATCTCAACGAAACTATTATAATGTCGATCAGCTTGATACCGACAAAAGGAACAATGATGCCGCCGATACCATACAGTCCTAGATTTCTCCATAAGACAGCACTGGCTCCGAGGGCGCGGTATTTAACACCACGCAGAGCAAGGGGGATCAACGCGATGATGATTAGTGCGTTGAAGATCACCGCGCTGAGGATGGCGCTCTGTGGTGAAGCAAGCTTCATTATATTCAACACAGACAGTGGACCAGCGGAAATCGAAGAAGATGCATAGAGCGCACCGGCAATAGCGGGAATGATTGCAAAATATTTCGCCACATCGTTAGCAATGCTGAACGTTGTTAATGCACCGCGAGTCATCAATAATTGCTTTCCCGTCTCGACAACTTCTATGAGTTTTGTCGGATTGGAGTCGAGGTCAACCATGTTTCCGGCTTCTCGTGCCGCCTGTGTTCCGCTGTTCATGGCAATACCCACATCCGCCTGTGCGAGCGCGGGTGCATCGTTTGTGCCGTCACCGATCATTCCGACGAGACGGCCGTTCGCCTGTTCGTCGCGAATGCGTTTCAATTTATCTTCGGGCCGCGCTTCTGCAATGAAATCATCCACTCCCGCTTCTGCTGCAATGGCAGCGGCAGTCAACGGGTTGTCTCCGGTGATCATGACTGTTTTAATTCCCATCTGCCGCAGCTGAATGAAACGATCCTTGATCCCCCCTTTAACGATATCCTTCAACTCAATAACGCCAAGCACAATATTGTTTTCAGCAACGACAAGCGGCGTCGATCCCTTTCTGGCTATGTCATCGACAACCGATTGGATATCTTTCGGAAAACTTCCACCCTGTTCTGAAACGAATTTTTTAATTGCATCGGCAGAGCCTTTACGGATGGCTCGTTCGACCCTTTTACCGTCCTTCGGAATATCAACGCCGCTCATGCGTGTCTGTGCCGAGAACGGAACGAAGTGCCCGGCAACTTCTGAGACCTCCCTGCCGCGCAGTTGGTATTTTTCTTTCGCAAGCACAACAATCGATCGTCCTTCCGGAGTTTCATCAGCGAGCGAGGAAAGTTGGGCAGCATCGGCAAGATAGTTTGGAAGGGTTCCTTCGGACGGAATGAATTCGGTCGCCATTCTGTTTCCGAGCGTGATGGTTCCCGTTTTGTCCAGAAGCAGGACGTCCACATCACCGGCCGCTTCCGCCGCGCGTCCGCTGGTTGCAATGACGTTCTTGCGGATCAACCGGTCCATTCCGCTGATGCCGATCGCGCTTAAAAGTCCGCCGATCGTCGTAGGAATAAGGCACACAAGAAGAGAAATAAGCACAGGCAAGGTTGTTAAAGCGCCGCCCTTTTGACCTGCCGCCGTCTGCGCATATTGCACGAACGGAGGAAGCGTTGCGACAACAAGCAGGAAAATGATCGTCAATGCCGAGAGGAGAATGGTCAACGCAATTTCATTCGGTGTCTTTTGACGTTTCGATCCTTCCACCAGCGAAATGATCCTGTCCAGAAACGTATTTCCCGGCTCGGAGGTCACCCGGATAATGATTCTGTCGCTCAATACTTTTGTGCCGCCCGTGACTGCGCTTCGATCATCGCCGCTTTCGCGGATGACCGGAGCTGATTCTCCGGTAATTGCGGATTCATCCACACTCGCGATCCCTTCAATAATGATACCATCCGATGGAATGACATTGCCCGTTTCGCAAATAACGTGATCCCCCTTTTTCAGACTTGTTGCCGGAACAGATTTTTCTTTGCCGTCAGCAGTTTGCAGCCGCGCAATAAGAAGCGAACGGTTTTTCTTTAACGCTTCCGCCTGTGCCTTGCCGCGTCCTTCGGCGACAGCTTCCGCGAAGTTTGCAAAGAGCACGGTAAACCAGAGCCAGAGTGTAATCTGGATATTGAACGGCGACGGATCCTGAAACATGATGAACGTCGTCATCAAAGAACCAACGGCAACAACGAACATCACAGGGTTTTTGGCGAGTAATTTCGGGTGGAATTTTTTAAAAGAGTCCTTCAACGCCTGTATGGCGATTTCACCCGATAGAAATGAAAGAGGTGATGATAATGTTTTCGAGTTCATATATTTTTCCTTGTCAATGTAACCTTGTCAAGGTAGGTGCTCCTAGATAATTAAAACGTTTGTCCGTTCAACATCAGAAAATGCTCCACAATTGGTCCGAGTACCAACATTGGAAAAAATGTGAGCGCGCCGACGATTAGAATAGTGCCTAATAATAATACGCCAAAAAGAAATGTATCCGTCGGAAATGTTCCCGATGAGTACGGCGTGATCTTTTTCTTCGCAAGACTTCCGGCAATAGCCAGCATCGGAACGATAACACCGAATCTTCCGATGAGCATGTTGATTCCAAGCAAGATGTCGTAAAATGGCGTGCTCGTCGTAAGTCCAGCAAACGCACTTCCATTATTACCGGCGGTGGACGCAAATGCGTATAAAATTTCAGAAAACCCATGCGGACCTTGATTGTTCAACCCGGCTAAACCCGCTTCCGAGATGCATGCGATTGCAGTAAAGATGAGAATCCCAACGCTCGGCAGAAGCATCGCAACAGCTGCCATCCGCACTTCAAATGATTCGATCTTCTTCCCGAGATATTCCGGCGTACGGCCCACCATTAATCCGGCAATGAATACGGTCAACAAAATAAAAATCATCATTCCATACATTCCTGCGCCAACACCACCGAAAATAATTTCTCCAAGTTTCATATTGATCATTGCAACTGCACCGGAAAGCGGCGACATACTGTCGTGCATTGCATTTACTGAGCCGTTCGATGCATCGGTCGTTGCAACAGACCAGAGAATACTATTTGCCACGCCAAACCGTGTTTCTTTTCCCTCCATTCCCCCGGCAATACCCGTTGCCGGGTTTGTCATGTATTCAGACCAGAGAGAAAGAGTAAGCCCACTCGCAAACATGAAAAACATTACTCCCCAGACCACCCACGCGTGCCGTCTCGCTTTTGTCATGATGCCGAATGTGTACACCAATCCAGACGCAATAAGCAGGATTGAAAGCATCTCAAGAAAATTTGAAAACGGTGTAGGATTTTCGTGCGGATACGCACTGTTCGCATTGAAAAACCCGCCGCCGTTTGTTCCGAGTTGTTTAATTGCGATCTGTGAAGCAGCCGGTCCAAGCGGAATTGTCTGTTGCGCACCTTCAAGAGTCGTAACTGTTTGGTAGCCGGAAAATGTTTGTACTGTTCCTTCGCTTACGAGCACGATCGTGAAAAGAATAGAGAGGGGAAGCAGAACATACACAGTTGAACGAACAAGATCGGTCCAGAAATTACCAATATCGGTTGTCGTTTTACGTGCGATACCACGCACAAGCGAAAGCATGATAGCGATTCCTGTTGCTGAGCTCACAAAATTTTGAACGGTGAGTCCGATCATTTGAACGAAATAACTCAATGTCACTTCGCCTGCGTATGACTGCCAGTTCGTATTTGTCATAAAACTAACAGCTGTATTAAACGCAAGATGCCATGAGACATCCGGCAATTGCTGTGGATTGAGAGGGAGATGTGATTGAAAAAATTGCAAGAGAAATACAACCGCAAAACCAAAAAAATTGAATGCGAGCATAGCCCACATGTATATTTTCCAATTCATCTCTTCTTTCGGATTGATGCCGGAAAGTTTATACGTTAGCCGTTCTAACCAGCCAAAGACGGGAGAGAGAAATGTTTTCTCGCCTTCAAAAATCTTTGCCATCAGTTTTCCCAGTGGCGGGGTAAGCAGCAGTAACACGACTGCGTAGAATACGAGTTGAACAATTTCCGATATAGTAATCATAGAAGCCTTCTTTCGTTTTTATACTATAAGCAGGTCGGCGAATGTCAAGAGTATTGCTTTGCGAAACACCGGCCTG
>JBAYJG010000183.1:0-6790 GCA_041665225.1 Bacteroidota bacterium | reverse complement strand
CTCCGTAACACTGATCGAGGCTGATGAACATGCTTTTGCATCCCTGCAATCGTCCCGTCCGGATATCGTGTTCAACATTGCCGAAGGACGATTCGGTGCGTCGCGTGAAGCGCAGATTCCGGCGATGCTGGAGATGCTCAATATCCCGTACACTGGTTCCGATCCGCTGACGCTGGGCATCTGCCTGGACAAATCACGCGCAAAAGAAATCCTCTCATATTATAACATCGCCAACTCCCGCTTCACAGTCATTTCATCGCTCAACGAACTCCGCACACTCGATTTCCCGGTTCCTGCTATGGTTAAGCCGCTCTTCGAAGGATCGAGCAAAGGGATTTTCGACTCATCGCTTGTGCATTCGACGAAGCAATTGGTTGATCAGGTGACAAAAGTACTGGAAGAATATGAACAGCCGGCGCTGATCGAAGAATTCCTGCCGGGAAGAGAGTTCACGGTTGCTATGCTCGGCAACGGTGCGGATCTAGCGGTACTTCCGATCGTTGAGATAAAATTCGATTCACTCCCAAAAGGCGTGAACCCTATCTATTCGTATGAAGCCAAATGGATCTGGGACCAATCGTCCGATCCGCTGGAGATCTTTGAATGTCCGGCCACACTTCCGGAAAATCTTAAAACGGCTATAGAAGAAACTTGCCGGAACACCTATAACATCCTTCGGTGCCGCGACTGGTCCAGAATCGATGTACGTCTTGACAATAATGGCAGGCCAAACATCATTGAGATCAATCCTTTGCCTGGTATTTTGCCGAAAATAGAGGACAATTCCTGTTTTCCTAAAGCAGCAAGAATGGCAGGTCTGAATTACCAGGAAATGTTGAATGCAGTGCTGGACGCCGGGATTAAACGGTACAATCTATAGTAATGAGTAATCCTATCCATATTTCCATTATCTATAATGAGCCGACCATCGAGACGGAGAACGGTCGTGAATTTGCCTTCACAACAGGGGTAAACCACGAGCATAGCGGCGTGTGGGTCTCTGCGGCAAAAGCGGACGGTAAGATCGATCTGTCCGAAGTCGGTGTCATTGAAGAAAAGGAAGATATCCAGTCCGCATTGCGCGCGCTCGGATATGAGACTTCCATCTTCAACATGTCCGATGATCTGGATCGGTTCCTTGCGTACCTAAAAGCGATGCAGCCGGATGTGATCTTCAATATGGTAGAAAGCCTGGGAGACAACGCAATCCATGAGATGCATGTTGCTGGAATTTACGAACTGCTCGGCATCTCCTATACCGGTTCCGGTCCCTGGACACTCGGTACCTGTCTGAACAAAGCGCGTACGAAAGAGATTCTGCAGCATAACGGCATTCCAACCGCTCGGTTCCTGCTTGTGGAGAATGCGGATCACTTGTCGCCGGAAAGCCTGCAGCTCTCATTCCCGATTATCGTGAAGCCGAGTGCAGAAGATGCCAGCGTTGGCATCGACAATAATTCGATCGTCAGAACATTTGAAGAATTGAAACAGCGGGTAGCATTTATCATCAAACAGTTTCAGGAAGCGGCATTGATTGAAGAATATATCGAAGGCCGTGAACTGAACGTTGCCATCATCGGGAATACGCCTCCGCAAGTGCTGCCGATCTCCGAGATCGATTTTTCCGGACTGCCGGCGAATTATCCGAAGATCGTCACGTACGATGCAAAATGGATGGACGGCACGAAAGAGTTTGAAGGAACAAAAGGGATCTGTCCTTCGCCGCTTCCGGTTGCCGTTGAAGAAGAAGTGAGGAGCATGGCGCTCCGGGCATATAAACTGATGGGATGCCGGGATTATGCACGCGTTGATATCCGTCTTAGCAAAACTTTGAAACCGTACGTGCTCGAAGTAAATCCGAATCCCGATCTTTCAGATGATGCGGGGTATTTCCGATCAGCGAAGACGTACGGATTGACTTACGCCGATGCGATCGGCAAGATCGTCGGTTTCGCCGTCGACCGCAGAACAATAAAGAAGAAATAATGCTTGTACGTAGAACTGAACGCCAGGATTTTGAAACGATACGGTCGATCGTCATTGCGACGGAGGTGTTCAGCGAAGAAGAGATCGGCATCGCCGTAGAACTGCTGGAGATCTTTCTGAACGATCCGGAGCAGAAGGATTACGAGATGTTCTCCTACGTGGACGGAGAAGGAAAAGTGCTCGGATATATCTGCATCGGGCCGACGCCGGCGACGGAAGCGACCTACGATCTGTACTGGGTCGCTGTCGATCCGACGACGCAGAGCAAAGGGATCGGCACCGTGCTGTTGAATTATACGGAGGATGTGCTTCGCCAGCGCGGCGGCCGGCTGCTCATCGCCGAGACATCATCGACATCTAAGTACGACAACACGCGGCAGTTTTACGAGCGCAAGAAGTTCCAGAAACTTGCGCACATCAAAGAATATTATAAACCGAACGATGACTTGGTCATCTACGGGAAGTATCTCTGAGTGTTATAATCATATTTCATCACAACAGAAGGCACACATTTTATGGAACTCTGGCAGGAAATGCTAAGAGCAAGCGTTGACAGCGGAAAAGATCTAGTGGACAGATTCGGTTTTGACAAAGATCTTGCCGACAAACTCAATTCGTTGTTTCACATTCGTATCAACCCGTACTATCTCAGTTTGATACGATACCCCGGCGATCCGATCTGGCTGCAATGCATTCCTGATGCGAAAGAATTGGAAGAGGACGGATTTCCGGACGATCCGCTGAACGAAGATGCGCACAGTCCGGTACCGAGCATCACCCACCGGTATCCGGACCGGGTGCTGTTCCTGACAACGAGTCAATGTTCCATGTACTGCCGTTTCTGCACACGCAAGCGTAAAGTGGGTGACTCGGGCAAAATCAGCATGAAATATATTCAGACCGGCCTGGACTATATCGCCGCTCATCCTGAGATTCGTGATGTGATCCTTTCCGGCGGAGATCCGCTGATGCTGACTGATGTGATGCTGGAGAAGGTGGTCTCTGGACTGCGCGCCATTCCGCATGTGGAGATTATCCGTCTTGGTACGAAGATGCCGTGCGTCCTTCCGCAGCGTGTGACCCCGGCACTGGTGAATATGCTGAAGAAGTATCATCCTGTGTATGTTAATACGCATTTCAATCATCCCTGGGAAATTACTCCGGAAGCAAAACGCGCATGCGAAATGCTGGCCGATGCCGGAATTCCGGTCGGAAACCAGGCGGTGTTGATGAAAGGGGTCAATGACGATCCCGATGTGATGCTGGAGCTGATGCGTAAGCTCCTAGCCATTCGGGTCCGTCCGTACTATCTCTACCAGGCAGACATTACGAAAGGTGCGAACCATTTCCGGACTCCGGTGAGCGTTGGTTTGGAGATTATGGACAAACTGCGCGGACATACGTCCGGTCTGGCGATCCCGGCGTACGTGATCGATTCCCCCGGCGGTGGCGGAAAGATTCCGATCCTTCCGCAATACGTGCTGGGGCGCAACGGGAACAACATCATTATGCGCAATTACAAGTACGAGATCTACGAATATCCGGATGTTGAGGAAGAGGAGAAGAAAGTCTCCGCCGACCAGCAGCAGATAGAGAAGAAGTATCTGCGGAAACGGAAGAGCGTCCAGCGGAAGAAGACCTATAAGAAAGAAAAGGTCGAAGTACCCGCGTAATCACCTGCGAACGTCCCGCCTCTAGCGGGACGTTCGTTTTTCACCGTCTCGTTATGACACGATCCAATCTTTACGTATCGTTATTCGGATATGCCATCCTGTTATACATTCTTGTACTGCTTCCGATCCATTTATATACTCCTGTCAGGAATTTCGACCTGCCAAACCTGCTGTGGCTGACCCATCTGATGTTGTTGTACATCCATGAAGCGGGACATCTGATCTTTTCTCTCTTTGGCAGGACGATCTCGATTCTTGGTGGCTCATTGAACCAGGTGCTCATTCCTGCGGTGTGGTATGTTGTCGCGAAACGGGAAGGATCATCGTTATCCAACACAGCGCTCTTCTTTACGGGTGTGAGCATCGTCGATGTGAGTCTGTATGTGAAGGATGCCGAAGTGCTGCAGCTTCCGCTTATCGGCGGATTGAGCAAGGCACATCATGACTGGAGGAATCTGTTAAAGGGGTGGGATATGCTGGAGTACGGTTCAGTGTTCGGAGAGATCCTGTTTTGGTGCGGGATGGGTCTAGCATTATACGGAATCATTGCCGGGATACTATTCTCCATCCGTCATTTCAAAAAAGGTGTAATGGAAGCCGGCTCGTTTTAATCTCTTAAGGCTCTAATTCCCCGCCGCTTGCGGCGTCATTCCGGCGAAAGCCGGAATCCAGGACCTGGATGCCAGCCTACGCTGGCATGACAAGATACCTCGCGGCTTGCCGCGAGGACATTCATTGGGATGTAAGTGCTGTATTGACGGTGATGAGCAGTTTCTCCACGGTGTACGGTTTTTCCAATCTCAATGCCTTATAGTCCTTCATCAGTTGTTCTTCGAGATATCCTGTCGCACTGCCGCTGGCAATGATCACATTCAGTGAAGGTTTCAGTTTTTTCAGGACGGGTATGGTCCTTGCTCCATCAATCAGCGGCATGTTCATGTCGCAGATGACCAGATGGATATCGTTTGCCTGTTTGGCGAAGAGTGCGATCGCTTCTGCACCGTCGATGGCGGTGACGGTCTTATACTGATTCAATTCCAGCGCTTCCTTAGCAACCTGCAGCAGGGACGTTTCGTCGTCCACAACCATGATCAGTTCACCGTGTCCAAGAGGTATCGCAGCCGGTTTCTTCGTTTCCGGCAGCGGACGTTGTGCAGTTGAAGGAAGAAAGATTGAAAAAACCGTTCCTTTTCCCACTGTGCTTTGTACCTCGGTAAAACCATTGTGGTTTTGTACAATGGTTCGTACAGTCGACAGTCCTATTCCAGTACCTTTGCCCGGCTCTTTCGTCGTGAAGAATGGATCGAAGATTTTTTTGATGTTCTCCGGCGGAATTCCGCTTCCGGTATCCGTTACGGAGATCCGGACATATGGTCCGGGAGCAGCTTTATACTGCCGTGCCGCCGTTCCTTCGGTGACAACTACATTCGCACAGGAGATGGTGATAGCGCCGCTCTCGGGCATGGCATCGCGTGCATTAACGCACAGGTTGAGCAGCACTTGGTACAGCTGTGTGTGGTTCCCCTGAATCGGATCGACCTCCTGATCGTACGTTACAGAGACGTCAATGGAGCGCGGGAACGTTTCTTTTATGATCTGCTGGAGTTCCGTCACCAATTGTTTTGACTGCAGCGTAGTTCGTTCGATGTGCGTCCCTTTGGCGAATGTCAAAATTTGTTTCACCATGTTGGTGCCTCGGTGAATTCCTCCTTCAATCATGGTGAGGAATTTAATGCCGGACTCTTCCGTTATTTGCCGGCGTAATAAAGGGATGGCGAGCAGCATCGGACCGAACACATTGTTCAGATCGTGTGCTATGCCGCCGGCCAGTTCTCCGATACTTTCAATACGCTGTGAGCGGAATAATTTCGCTTCGAGCTCCTTCTTTTCAGTGATATCTTCGGCAACCCAAATTGTTTGCAGTGGAATACCTGATTCATCTGTACTAAAGACGGCACAACGGGAATGGAGCCATCGCCACTCTCCCGATGAATTCTTCAGCCGGGTGGTAAAATCGACAATCGCTCCTCCTTCCACAGGCGTTTTCCATGTGTCGATTGCGGAGAATTTGAGATAATCTTCGGGATGCATCAGTAGTTTGGCTACATGCTCGAGCTGAAGAAATCTTTCAGGATCATAACCGAGGATCTGCCGCAAACTGGCATTTACCCAAATCACTTTATCGTTGCAAAGATCATAGACAAAAATAATATTCGGGGACGTTTCCGTTACCTTGGTGATGAATTGTTCCCGTCTCCGCAGTTCGATTTCCATCGCTTTCATGCGACGTTGTTCTTCTGCATCGCTCAACGCTCGTTGTATGGCAGAGGGGAGCCGTTTCAGGTTGTTCTTCAGTATATAATCCGTTGCACCGTGTTTCAGACTTTCCACGGCATATTCTTCGCCGATGTTGCCCGAGACAAAGATGAACGGGGTGTCTGGCTGGAGTATCTGTGCATCCGATAATGCAGAGGTCCCGTCGTACGACGGCAATGAAAAATCCGATATCACCAGATCGTACTGCGTGTTTCGCAACAGGCGCAAAAAATCATCTTTTGTTTCCACGCGGACGATATCGACAGAAACACCACTGTCTGTCAGCAATTCTTTTACCAATTCATGATCCGTCGTGTTGTCTTCAAGATGCAAGATTGAAATGTTCTTCTTATCCATAAGATATTTCCGGTTATCGGGGGCTCAATTAGTGTGGGAATGTTTGGTGCGCATCACAATTATTTTTCTGGGATAGTTTCGTTGAGAATCGCCCAGAACAATCCCAAATGACTCACCGCACGAGTAAATTCCGCAAAATGGACCGGTTTCACGACATACGCGTTGACGCCGAGATTGTATGCGTCAAGTAAATCCTTTTCCTCGCGCGAGGACGTGAGCATGACGACGGGGATTGTATGAAATTCTGGATGCGATTTCAGCTGCCGAAGGACTTCGATGCCGTCCACGTTCGGCATTTTGATGTCCAACAGGATCACGGCAGGATTTTCGTGAGCACGTTTTTCATAGATTCCACGGCGGAACAGATAATCCAATGCCTGTGCACCGTCTGTTACGTGATCAACGATGTTAGCGAGATGATGTTCGTCCAGTGCTTCCAGCGTAAGTTCGGCATCATT
>JBAYJG010000182.1:0-6795 GCA_041665225.1 Bacteroidota bacterium | reverse complement strand
ATCGATGTAAAGAGTGCAAAGAAGATGGACAAAATCCGCGGAGACCAAAACAGTATTTGTTTCATGGTTGTACTCATGCAGCAGGCACCTTTCGGTTTATGTCATTCATGTCTCACCTTCCTTACCAACAGCGCAAGACGATACTCAATTTCCTTCTTGAATCGTACAATGTAACGCTTCCGTTTTCCGTACCGTTGTAATTCTTCTCTCCTCGTCCATTAGTATACCGCAATTTCGTCATCCGTGCAGTACAGAAGTAACGAGCTCCATAAATTTTTCCGCCGTATACGGTTTGTTGATAAATCCATTCACAGGTATTTTTTCTCCACTGGCGGTCATCGCTTTGTCGATCAACCCACTGGAAGCAATAATCTTGATCTGCGGGTTCATCTTCAACAAGGTGGCAATCATGTATTTACCATCCATCACCGGCATCATGATATCGGTGACGACCAGGTAAATCTCTTTTTGATGTTCTGAAAACCGTAAAATACCTTCGGCACCATCCGATGCTGTAACTACCGTGTAATTATACGACTCAAGGATCTGTTTCGTCACTTCGCGGATCGAGACTTCGTCATCGACGACCAGGATCAGTTCGCCGTTGCCGTGGAAATCCCGGTGTACCGTCGTTTCATTCTTTTCTGCAGTTGCATTTTCAGACGCCGGTAGATACACATTCACCGTTGTTCCCTTCCCAAGTTCGCTTTGGACCTTAATAAATCCAAAATGACTCTTTACAATCGAATATACGGTCGACATGCCAAGGCCGGTCCCTTTCCCGATCTCTTTTGTCGTGAAGAATGGCTCAAAGATATGATCGAGCGTTTTCGGCGACATCCCAATTCCTGTATCCTGAATGGAAATCATCACATACCGTCCGGTCTTCGCATCAATATTCATCCGGGTATACAATTCGTCGATCTCAACATTGGATGCGGTGATGGTCAGTGTGCCTCCGTCCGGCATGGCATCGCGTGCATTCACCCCAAGATTCATGATCATCTGATGGAAGTGTGTCGGATCTCCTACAATGGTCCACGTATTCGCCGGAATATCGCTGACGATAGTGATGGAGCGGGAGAATGTTTCCTTGAAGATGCCGACAATCTCCTTGATAAGATGACGAGGCTGGAGAAGGATCTTTTGCGTTTCCATTCCCCGGGCAAACGCAAGAATTTGTTTCACAATCTCCGATCCGCGCCGTGCGCTGCTCTCAACCGATTCAAGAATCTTTTGTGATGCCTCGTTGACATAATTCCGTTTCAGAAATTCCATTGCAAGTAAAATCGGAGCAAGAACGTTGTTCAGATCATGAGCAATACCTCCGGCAAGTGTGCCGAGGCCTTCCATTCGCTGGGCGCGCAGGAATTGAGCTTCCAGCAATTTTTTCTCCGTAATGTCCCGTAAAAACGCAACGATTCTTCCGTTCTCAATAGGACGATACTGCGCGCTGACCTCAATAACAAACACCGTTCCATCCTTACGGCACAACTGCGATTCGAACCGGTCTTCCCCCTTGATCCTGAGCTCAGCGAAATGTTCGGTCATTTTTTTTACAGTATCTGCGGGACCGAGGTCAGACAACCGCATCGCCAGTAATTCTTCCGACCGGTAACCGCTCATTTTGCAGTACGTTTCATTCACTTCAAGAAACCGCCCTTCCGTGTCGATGAGCCAAAATCCGTCCAATGCGGTGTGGAGGATAAGCCTGTGCCGTTCTTCGCTTTCCCGCAATGCCTCTTCTGCTTTGCGCTGTTCTGTAATGTCTTTGGCTACACCAATGAGCGCGATAATATTGTTGTGATCGTCCCGTACATTGGTTGTGGAAAGATGAGCGAGAAATTCCGATCCGTCCTTCCGTCTGTTCATCACTTCCCCTTCCCATGTCCCGTTCAGCGTCGTCGGAAGTATGCCGGAAATAAGTTCTGGTGAATTCTTTTCAGAACGAACGACTGAGATATTCTTTCCGATCAATTCTTCTTTTGTATATCCATATGTCCGGAGAAATGCGGCATTCACGAACAGGATAGTATCACGTTCATCCGTAACGGAGACGCATTCGCTGACCGATTTGATCGCCTGCGACAATAGGATCATTTCCCGTTCCGACCGTTTGCGTTCAGAAATGTCGCGTATCGAACCTTCCAATCCCGCCGGTGCACCGGCACTGTCGATAAGAATATGCGAATTCACCGATGCATAAATCGCACTCCCCTTCTTTCCTTTTAACAGAAGTTCATAGTCTACAACTTCGCCGTGATCTTTGATCAACTGCAACAGGCGTTCGTGGTCGTGTGGATCCCGGTACAGTTGTGCGAGAGGTGTTCCGATCAATGAATTCCGGGGAAAATCGAAATACCGTTCTATCGACGGGCTGATCTCCTGGATATTGCCCGCCAAGTCCGTCTGAAAAAAGATATCCTGGACATTTTCAAATATTTTCCTGTACTTCTGTTCACTTTCTCTCAGTGCCGTTTCCATTTCCTTACGATCGGTGATATTCCGCGCGATGTGAATGGAACCATACAATGTTCCTTCCGGAGTATGCAACGGTGAGACTGAAACGACATAATTGCCTCCCAGTTTTTGCTCATAGATCTCCACTGAATGCGGACACCCGTCTTTCAGCATTTTTGCATGCGGGCAAAGGTCCGGAGGAGATTTTTTTCCATGCACGGCTTCATAACACCGCAATCCGAGGATACCTTCCGGCTCTGAATCAAAGACCGATGCCATAGCCTTGTTTGCTTTCAGAATATGAAACTGGGTATCCAAAACAATTATTGGATCGGTAATAGCATTGAAGGTCCGTTCCCACTCTTCTTTCGCCAGCGATAGTTTTTCTTCCGATTGTTTCTGTTCGGTAATATCCTGCAGAGTGCCCAACGTGCGTACCGGCATCCCGTCCGTATCATACATTATTTCACATTGTTCACGGACGAATTTAATTTCCCCGTCATGCATTTTCAGCCGGTGGTCAATGGTGAACGGCATTTTCTGATGCAGAGAGATCGAGAATGCGGTTTCGACCCTCGTCCTATCGTCCGGGTGTACCATGTTGAGATATGCGTCATACGTTTCATTGTGCTGCTGCGGTTCTTTTCCTAATATTTTGTACATCTCGTCGGACCACCGCATCGAGTGCACAGGAATATCCGCTTCCCAGCTTCCAAGTCGGGCAATCCGCTGCGCTTCATTCAATTGTTTCGCGCTCTGCTGAATCAATTCTTCCGCGCGTTTCTGTTTTATCTCTAACTGTTTCCGTTCCGTCCTGTTGCGAGATTCCCGCAACTCGCGTTCAACGGCAGGAAGCAATCTCTTCAGGTTCCCTTTCATGATATAATCATGTGCGCCCGCTTTCATCGTCTCCACTGCAATCTCTTCGCCAATTGTACCAGACACGATAATGAACGGGATATCCAAACCGAATTGTTTGAAGAGTGCCAGCGCGTCCGTGCCGCTGAAATGAGGCATTTTATAATCCGAAAGGATGATATCCCACGTATGTTCGGTTAATGCAGCAGTAAACTCCTTTGCCGTATCAACGCGTTTATGCGATATAGTGAACTCGCTTTTTGTCAGCTGATGCAACAACAGCAGCGCATCGTCTTCCGAGTCTTCGACAATAAGAACCTGCAATGTCGGTTTCATAGTGTTATTCTCCTTGCATGGGAGGCCGCTCATTCAGCAGCAGCCAGTACAAACCAAGATGACTCACTGCATCAGCGAATTGCAAAAAATCAACCGGTTTACGAACATAACTGTTCACTCCCAGGCTGTATCCATTGACAACATCCTGTTCTTCTTTTGATGATGTAAGGATAACCACGGGAAGAAGTTTTGTGCGTTTATTTTCCCGGATGCTCCGCAATACTTCCAATCCATCTACTTTGGGAAGTTTTAAATCAAGAAGAGTGATCGCCGGCATTACCGCCAAATCACGATGCTTATAAACACCGGTACCAAACAGGAAGTCCAGCGCTTCGGCACCGTCATGCGCAACAATCACTTCGTTCATAATGTTATTTTTTTTCAAGGCGCGAATGGTTAATTCAATATCATCCGGATTGTCTTCGACCAACAAAATGATTTTGTCTTTCATGGCACTGTTCCTTATGGAATGGTAAAATAAAATGATGCGCCTTGACCGGGCGTTCCTTCCGCCCACACGGCGCCGCCGTGCTTGTGAATGATGCGCTGCACTGTTGCCAGCCCGATGCCTGTGCCGGGAAATTCGGTTGCGGTATGCAGACGCTGAAACGCACCAAACAGTTTCGATGCATACCCCATTTCAAATCCTGCGCCGTCATCCTGAACACAATACACCGATCTCCCTTGCACATTCCGTATCCCGAATTCGATGCGAGCGGACGGTTTTTTCGTTGTGAATTTCCACGCGTTTCTCAGCAAGTTATCCAGGGCGATTCTCAACAGACGGACGTCGCCGCGGGCAGTGACACCGTTTTGGATGACAAACTCTACAATACGATCCGGCTGCGATTGGCGCAGTTCTTCACAAATTTCTGATGCGATATTACCCAGGTCGACCGTTTGCACGGTCAACTGACTGCGAGAAATGCGCGAGAGATTCAGCATATCGTCTATGAGTTCCGCCATATGTTGTGCGGCAAGCCGGACACGCTGCAGATACTCCTTCCCTTTCTCATCGAGACAATCCTTATAGTCTTCAAGAAGAATATGGCTGAATCCGTCGATACTACGCAACGGAGCGCGGAGGTCATGCGATACGGAATAGGCAAACGCTTCCAGTTCTTTGTTCGCCGCTTCCAATTGGGCCGTTCGGTCCGATACGCGCTGTTCAAGCTCTTCATTCAGTTTTTGGATCTGTTGTTCAGCCAGTTTGCGTTCGGTAACATTGAGCAGACTGAACAACAAATTGACGACCGTGCCATCGGAACCGAAGATCGGACTAAGGTTCCAATCCCAATAAGAAATGCCTCGTTCTGGATGGTTAGGATACAGGAATGGTTTGGCCGACACGAAATACGGTGTGCCGCTTGCGCGGACGTGTTGAAAAATTTTTTCATTCTCGGTATCCGGATACAGCGCAAAGTGATTTTTCCCCGGGAAAAACTCCGGCGCACGCGCATCTGCTTCTGCATATGCTCGGTTGACGCGGATGAAATTAAAATCGGTATCGAGCAATGCAAAAAGTATTTGTGTATTGGAAAAGATGGATTCAAGGCGGTCATTTGCCGTCATCAATTCCTGCGCCGCTCTCTTGGTTTCGGTGATATCGCGTGCAGTTGCATATATCAATCCTTCTGTATAATTAAAAGATGCTACCCACGACAGCCACCGGTAAGAACCATCCTTGCGCCGATAGCGATTCTCGAAATTCAACGTATATCCCCGTTGAAGCTGTAGTGTGATCTCGTCCAGCGTCTTTTTCTGGTCATCGGGATGGATAAAATTGATGAATGGTTCCGAAAGCAATTCTTCCTGCGAAAAACCGAGCGAATGGATAAATGACGGATTTACTTTAATAAATCGACCGTTCGGATCTGCAATACACATCAGGTCCGTAGTCAGTTGAAAGAACGTGAAGAATTTTTCCCGTTCTCTTTCCGCAGCTTTCTGCGCCGAAATATCACGGGCTGCTGCGAAAACTCCGATAACCGATCCTGCTGTGTCTTTATAAACTGTGGCATTATACAGAACCGGAGTTATATGTCCGTCGCGGTGAAGTATCTCCAGCGCATAGTCCTGTACAAATCCCTTCTTGAACACTTCCTGATATCCTGCACGGGCTTTGTCTGGTTCGGTAAAGTATTCCGAAAAATCGGTGCTGATCAATTCCTGCCGGGGCACTCCCGTTACTTTTTCTGTTGCGGCATTGACATCGGTAATTTTTCCTTCGCTACTAATTGTTACCAACGGATCAAGGCTCGCTTCAATAAGACTCCTTGTGTACAAATTTGCAATCCGGAGCGATTCTTCGATTTTTTTTTGTTCTGTAATATCTCGCGCAATGGAAGACGCACCAATGATGGTTCCTTCATCATTTCTCATCGGGGAGACCGTCAGTGAAACAGCGATCAATGTACCGTCCTTTCGCACTCTTTCGGTCTCAATATGGCGGACTTTCTCACCTTTTCGAATCTTAAGTAGGATTTCATCTAGCTCATTTTTACGTGAATCCGGCGCCAGGATGGAAACGTTTTTGCCGATAACTTCTTCGGCTCGATATCCATAGATCCGCTCAGCACCGATATTCCAACTCTCAATAACGCCATCGAGAGTTTTTCCTATGATGGCATCTTCTGACGATTCGACGATTGCGGCAAGTTTCGCCTTCGCCTCTACTCCCCTTTTATGTTCTGTTATATCGCGCGCAGCAGCAAACACACCGATGACAGTTCCAGAAGAATCGGTGTACACTGAAGCATTGTACAGCACCGGAGTGGAATGACCATCCTTATGCCGTATGATAAGGGCATAATCCTGAACACTGCCCTCATAAAAGGCTTGTTGATATCCTGCCCTGGCTTTATCCGGTTCGGTAAAATAGTCAGAGAAATCGGTACCGATCAGTTCGTACCGATTGCACCCTGTTACTTTTTCCGTTGCAACATTTACATCGGTTATTTTTCCTTCGGCATTGATAGTTACTAGCGGATCGAGACTGGACTCGATGAGACGCCGGTTATAAGCATTTGCGGTTCGAAGCGTTTCTTCAGCTTCTTTCCGTTCAGTGATATCATGGTTGATGGTGACAGCACAGCGAATGCTTCCGTCACTTCTTCGGATCGGCACTGCTGAGTCGAGGAT
>JBAYJG010000181.1:0-6806 GCA_041665225.1 Bacteroidota bacterium | reverse complement strand
CACGACAACGGTATTACTTCCTTCGTTCAGAACAACGGGAATATCAAATTTTCCGCCGGTGATATTGTGATCCGTTGGAGTTCCGTTAAAAATAAAGGAGATGGTCTTGATCGAAGTATCGGTCACGGAACCATGGACTGTAACATTGGAATACCAGTAATCAACCCCCGGCGTTTGAAACGAGATATAGGTGATCTTGTTCGCCAGACTGTCTGAGATCTGCGCCGCTGTCAGCGGAATCAGTCCGCGCCCGGTTCCATCGAACGTTGCTAACCGTGTACCGGAAGGGATATAGTTCCGGAGGATTCTCTCCTGCCAAAACGTACTGCGAATGAACGCGGCATCGTACACATCGGGATCTTCAACAGCATCGCTTCCACCTTCTGCTGCACCTACTTCAAAACTATTTCCGCTATGATCGGTCGAAGCAAGATAAGACCAGATGCTAAAATCCCGAGCTTCAGTCCATCCCCCCATGTGTTTTCCAAGAAAGGCAAGACTGACAGTAAATTCTATGGTTTTTGCCGCAACAGCATCCGCATTGACCACAATGGAATCCGTACTGTACGTTACCGGGCTGTTGGAAATCATAAATCTGTTTTCAACAGCGGAATTGAGGTAACTGTTTCCAGCAAAACCAATCGACGCGAAAACACCCTGTCCGTTCCAATCCGGCAGTTTGATATCGAGTTCTCTCTGATCGTTCACAAAGCCGGAGGCAGGATTGCAGATCAGCAGTCCTAAGCGTGTCCTGTCATCAACGTTCTTCATGGTGACGATGAAATTCAGTGAATCATGACCGGCGGTTTCCCGGATCGCTACAGAAAGGATATCTGCCGAACCCACCGTAACACCCGCCGGAACGGAATATTGTTCATCTCCGATTCCATCGACCGCATAGACACCTTTGGCTGCGCCGGTAATTCCGAACGAGTACACCTGGTATGCAGCAACCCCTTCCGTATTCTTAAATGTGAAATCAACAGTATGCCTTCCTTCGCCGGACAAGGGAATGCTGGCCGTTACCGTACGCTCGGAATGATATATAAACGGTGTGGGAGTTCCATCGCAGAGTACGGCGATCGATGTCGTATCAATTCCTTTCGAACGTGCGCCGGGACGAAGGAGGAAAGTAAAGTTCACGGTGGTGTCATGATCGAACGCAGTATTTTCCAACGGAGCAAGGAGTTTCAACGAAGAGATCGTATCGGCGACAACAGCGAGACGGTTGTTGCCGGAGCCAAGATTAATCACAGGATAGTCAGGATCATTTTCCCATGATGCTTTATTCAGTTTAATTTTATATTCAATGGTGTCGGGCTCCAGCATAACCGTTGTTTCCCAGACTCCATTGCCGGAGAGATCGGACATCGGATTGAAGGCATCATTCCAATTATTGAAACTGCCGACAACAGCTACATCCCACAGCGATTGTGCAAATGCTATGGTGCGATTATTCTGGTCATAATAAAAATCCACGGGAACTTTGTAGATAATCTGATTAGGATTCCGCGAAAATGTGGAAGTCTTTTGATCGATCCCTACAGCAGAGGTAATCGATGCGGCTACCGTGTGATTCCCTGTCCCCAATGGAGGATTTGGAGTAAACAGAAATTCATTTTTTACGACATCATAATATTTCGAAGGTGACGGCACGGGAACACCGTCGATGGAAACACTCAGTTTCGTCGTGTCGATGGGTTTATCGGGAGAATTATTGATGATCACTCTGATGGGATTTCCATACTTCGACGTATCGACATACGTCTTACTCTTAGAGTCCACATCCCTCGGCAACAGATAGGTTATCATTGGATCCTTCACCAACAGCATTGCATTATCATTATCGCTCGTATTGATCCTTGGATTATCGGGATCCCCGAAAGCGAGCCCCCAATTTCCGTCCATACAGAACTTGTACATATAATCGGTACCGACGTTCAACGAAATGGTGATGGTATATTCGCCGTCGGCATCCGGATCGGCCATCTCCATCGCCGGATCGGCATTATTCCACCCATTCATCGTCCCTACCAGACGAAGGACTGTAAATCCCTTGAAGGTCGGACGGAAATGGAACGTGACGGGAATGGTTTGGGAAAACAACGTGGAACTGAGGAAAAGGAAAAGTACGAGAGCAATTTTTTTCATAATGCACCCTATTGAATGTTTAACGATAATACCGCCGGTTTTAAGCGATTCTATTACAGTTACAGGAAAGCCGCAGATAAGAACTAATTCTATTCAATTTCTCCCTTTGGATGATGAGCGTTGGAGGGTGAAAACTACTCACGATTTCGTTACTTCAACAGTTTGGAGGGGATTAGGTATAACGAAACCGATATTTGTCCACCACGGAAGGGCTTCCACATGGTACCCCATAAATCCAAAATAGTCAAGGAATTTATTCAAGGATGTTCTATAACTGCGGTGATCCATCTGAAAAAAGGCGGTTTGCAAGCGAGGATTTAAAACACGAAACCACTCAAAATTTATAAAATGAGTGGTTTGTTAGTACTCCCAACGGGAATCGAAGAAAAGATACCAAAATCACGTAGTACTATTAATTTAGTTGAAATATCTTTGTGAATTTAATTATGGCAACATTAGGAAACGATAAAAACAAAAAGCCCGGCTATTCGCCGGGCTCTGTTATTCTTATTGTTACTTTACGAGCATCATTTTCTTCGTTTCCGTGAATGTGCCAGATGTTAGTTTGAATATATACATGCCGCTGGCAAGTTTTGACGCATTGAATGTTACAGAATAACGTCCTGTTGATTTAACTTCGTTCACTAATGTTATTACTTCACGACCGAGTGCATCGTAAATTTTCAATGCTGTCATTCCATCTTGAGGGATAGCATACGAGATAGTTGTTACAGGATTGAATGGATTAGGGTAGTTTTGAGAAAGTTCATATTGTGTAACTGAAAGAGCACCTCTAAATCCTATTTGTTTAAAATCCCGTCCATCCTTATTCATTCCAATAACAGATTCTGAGTTATACCCTTGCACAAGAGAATATTTCGCATCAAAAGTGGCTTTGACTATTAATCGAAGCCTTACTGATCTATTTTCAATACCATTAGTGTTTACCTTATATCCAGTTCTATAATATTGAAAAACATTATTCGAATTAAATGTAACATCGTCAAACTGGCCAATAATTTGTTTAGTATTTTCATCAATCAATTGAACGGTAAATGTGACCGAATTCTCATTTTGTAATACTTCCATCGCAGAAGACGAATCCGTAAATCCGAATTGAGCGCTATAAAGAAAGTTTGAAGTGTTGGTCAGATTGAATGGTTTTGAAACAAGATATTGATTTAGATCATTTTTAGTATTGATAATTACTGAATCTGGTTTTTCTTCAAATTCAATATTTATTTCATCTACGCTAATATCTCCCAGTATAAAATAAAATTGCGCTCTGTCTTTATAAACGACTCCTTGTCTGCCACTAAATATCTCATTGGCACTTTCTTCTTTTCCAAGGGCTATAATACTATCAGAGCGAATCATTCTATATGGTGAACTCTGGGTATTCAATATCATTCCATACATATTGCTATAGGAGCTTCCAGGAATTACTTGAACATCTTTACCGTATATAGGCGAACTCGAATTCATATAAGTTCTTATACTGCCACCCAGCGTTGAACTACGAGTATACTCATTTAAGCCATTACTTTTTGACCATGCTACGATATATCCGTTACCACCTGAATTGAGATTTAGATTGGTGGTGTTCACATCGCTCCCAAATACCCAAAATGGTCCACCTCCATTTGTATTCCCCGTAAAGATGGTTTTATATTTCCATCCGCTTACGACCTGTGATTTCGCAAGTAATTCTTCTGCACCCTCATACCGTTTACCAACCCAACTTATACGAGCAGAATTGTCGGCACAAGCAATAATCGATGGTTGATAATTGTAATCGTACCCACACCCTATGGACAAATTCCTTTTAATTAAACCTGAGTTTGATAACTCTAATCCTGCACCATACGTATAAAATATTTGATTGTTTTCATCCCATGCAATGTGTTTTTTTCCATCACCGACGATACTGTAAGCAATTGTCGGATTTGTAGAATATGCATTAGTATTTGCAATTTTATAAGGACCAATTTGAATGTTCCATGGATTGCTATGTCCATCATAATAATACAGTCCGTCAGGTTCTTTCCAAATACATAAAAATCCAGGTCCATGATTATCAATTGAAATAACTGGTTGCAAATCTGTGATAGTATATTCATTGACGGTCATCTGTAATTTTCTACAATTAGAATTAATCTTAAAAACTTCCTGATTACTTGTACTAAACCACATTAACTTCACATCGCTACTTGATGTATTTTCTTCCTGAAACACGATTGCAATTTCATAAGAATATGTTGAAATACTTGGGCTTTTTCCTAAATAAGAATCTAACGGCATACCGTTATTGGCAAATTTCCATGTAATACCATTATCGTAACTGTACTCGTACCATACATGTCCAAGGCTCTCATAAACTTTATGAAGACCACCATCTATAGATCTAACAATTTTATTTTGACTACCCGATGAAATGGCAGATAGATCAGAAGAGGTATTTGCTTTTTGTATTGCAAATGATGTTTGAAATACCTCATCGTCATTAGGTAAAAACGTATACCCGCCATAATTAATATATGAAGCATCAGTTGAAAATATTTTCACATCACTGGCATTATTGAAATCACTTCCGTTAAAACTCATTATTAAATACGATGCATTTGTTCTTATTGTATTGGGAAGACCGCTAATGGAAATTGTTTGATCTCCTGGGCTCTTTTTTGAAAAGATAACATCGTATCTTCCATAGGTTTTACCTCTCCCATCTACTGTATACAAAAGATATGGGTCAGCATCGGAATTACGTTTCGTTGTAATACTGGATTTTGTTGCAGCGTTATTATCAATTTCAAGAATGCTAAGAATTTGGCCATAATTGTCTGTGAAATTGCCTGCTGTTTTTAATGCAGTATGATAAACTTTTGTTCGTGGATCTATATTCGGATCAGACATGTTTTGATTGACAGCTCGTTCCTTTCCTGAGAACAAATTTATTTTCCCACCCAATGCAGTTGTGTTGACTCTTAAAACTGGACCATTCGTAATTCCACCATTACTGGCACCGTAATCCCTGTCCCAAGTAGATTCATTCCCATTAGTATTAAATCCTCTTTCATAATCGGCAGAATTCACATAATCACCGTTATTTCCTTGTATGAATGAAACCGCATATTGCATTGAAGAATTTGTTCTTGTTATGTCATCTCGAACGACAAGATAAGAATTATTAACCATGAGGAACTTACGATTCGCACTTCCATAAACATCACCATGTATTTTCTTTGTCATCCATCTTGAACCTGCATATTCATTCCATTCATTTCCAACCCAAGCAAGGATTCCCGTTAATTCATTTTTAACAATGTTGTCATCACGGTCAACATAATGACTACCCTTTATATCCATTAAAACCTCTGAATATAAAAATTCATTTGTGCTTTTGGTATTCACTATCGTAGCTTCGGCTGTTGGAGGCAGAGCAAGAGATCTATTTGGTGCATCAAAACGAATGGTATCATTAACAACCGGACAGAGCGAGCTATGTGAGATCGCTTGTGCGTGCTCTATGCTATTCGAATAATCGCTATAACCAGGTTGACGAACAAATGTCCGGTTGTCTGTACCAAAAATAAAACTGCCCGCATCTGCATATCCATGAAGTTCTGCCTCATAACGTGCAGAGTTATTTTTAGCAGACACAATAACATAGCGCGTAGGATTACTCGTTTTATCGCGCAATATTACTTCTCCCTGCACATTTTTATTTGTAATTTTTGTAAATGTTACATTGCCGGGAAAAGCAGAAGTATTTAGTAGAGCAAAACCTTCTACAGGTAAACCAACTGTCGCCCCCACACTCTTAAAGATGTTAAGTTGCCCTAAGTATTTACTCCCGCCTGATATTTCAGTCCCAACCAAAGCGTTAACCGGATATTTGTTATACCCTGTAGAGTTTATTTGAGGTCCTGAACCATTCGGAAGCTGAAGGTCATATACCCAATCCATCATTTTCTTAAATTCATTGTTCTGAAAATAGGTTCCCGCTTCATTTTTTTTATTTGCAATCATAAAGGGGATAAATCCTTCGGCAGAATAATTAAGATATTCTATTCCTTCAGGAAAGGCACCTTCAACATTTTGTGAATTAACGATAAACCCATTTTTTGTAGGGTATCGTTGTATATTTAATAAAAAATGTTCTACATCTTTTTTGGCATATTCAAGCCAGAGAGAAGCATGGGGTGCCTCGCCATTAAATAGGTACGCTGCGACTCCAAGACCGGAAGCTACAATAATTCTGTGGTTTCCTATTTGAGCATGAAAATCCCCTTCATTTATTATAACTGGATCATAGTTTACTGTTTTAGCAGTGGCAACCTCCCAACCCGTTCTAAAATTCATCACTCGTTGAAATATTGCTTCAGCTTTGGCGATAAGCAAACTTCGGATTGCAGTTTTTTCTGCCGTTTTATTTTGATTTTCAAAATACCCGGAGCCTGCCAACAAATCATACGCAATGCAATAATCTATAAGCGCTAGACTGTTTGTCATCCAGCGGGCATAATTACCGGATTCATAAGTATAATTGTCTGCAATGTACTTGGAGTAAAGGTATTCGAATGTATTATTTCCATCACTGATGTTGCTATCCATTAAATAGCGAAAAGCAAATTTTTTTGAATAACTTGCTTTTG
>JBAYJG010000180.1:0-6817 GCA_041665225.1 Bacteroidota bacterium | reverse complement strand
TTAACAGATCCATTCCTTCCCGCACGACTTGCTGCAGACCGGATTCATGTAATCCGAGTCCCTCCAGAAAACCTGCCCGCTCTTCTTTTGGCAGTTCTGCAACCTCTGCTTCGACGGCAGCACTCACAATAACGACTTTCGCTCCCTCCTTTGCCGCTATTTCTCGAACCTCTTCCACATATTTATTTCCGGTAGAAATTTCCTTTTCATGGACATTGCAGACATACATCACTGGCTTGTTCGTCAACAGATGCATATCCCGCAGAAACAGTTTCTCTTCATCGTTATGGACTTCAACATACCTGGCGAGACGTCCGCTGGCGAGGTGATCTTTCACCTTATTATAGAAGTCCGCCTCTGGGCGTGCTTTTTTATCATTCTTTGCACGATGTTCCGCATCCCTCACTTTTTTCTCAATCGTATCCATGTCCTTAATAATCAGTTCAGTTTCAATCACTTCGATATCTCTTTTGGGATTGACACTTCCATCGACATGGATAATATTCGGATCGTCAAAACACCGGACGACATGAGCGATGGCATCCGTATCGCGTATGTGCGATAGAAACTGATTTCCCAATCCTTCACCTTTGCTCGCCCCTTTTACCAGTCCGGCGATATCAACAAATTCTATGGATGACGGGAGGATCTTTTGAGAGCCGTAGATCTTCACGAGTTCGTCGATCCGTGTATCATCAACGAACACCACGCCGACATTCGGCTCGATGGTGCAGAACGGATAGTTTGCTGCTTCCGCACCGGCAGCAGTGATTGCGTTGAAGAGCGTTGATTTACCGACATTCGGAAGTCCGACAATACCGCAGTTAAAACCCATTGTAATACGTACCAATTTCTAATGTGTAAATGCCGATCATTCACACGTAATAAAGGATGTACGATCGGTTTGAATTGATTCAAAGATACGGAAATTTTTCAGCCCTTCCAAAAAGAGAGTGCTCCTGCATTCAGGGAAAAAGATCTTTCTCGTTATTGCATAATTATCCATTTTTCCGTATAATTATGCAACTATGAAAAAGGCAATTTCCATTATCGGTGCTTCGGGATATTCCGGTGCAGAACTCTTAAAGATCCTGCTTCGCCATCCCGATGTTGAAGTAACCAATGTATTTGCAAATTCCTCCGCAGGAAAACGGGTTGATGTGCTCTATCCGCATTTCCGTTCACGGACGCATCTTGTCTATCAGGAATATGATATCGCCAAAGTGAAAGACGATGATCTGGTCTTCATTGCCCTCCCTTCCGGCGAAGCAATGAAATATGTGCCTGCACTGATCGACGCCGGGAAACGGGTAATCGATCTTGGCGGCGACTTCCGGCTGCATGATGTACAGTTGTATACTAAATATTATAAACACGAACATACATCTGCACACTATCTTTCCAAAGCGGTGTACGGGTTGCCGGAATGGAACAAAAAGAACATTCAGTCCGCCCAATTAATCGCTAATCCCGGATGTTATGTGACAAGCGCTCTGCTCCCGCTGCTTCCGCTGGTAAAAGAAAAATTGATACAGTCTCATGGAATCGTCATTAATTCCCTTTCCGGCGTTTCCGGTGCCGGTCGCAGTTCGTCAGTAGATTTGTCATTCACAGAATCGAACGAATCCGTCAAGGCATATAAAGTCGGAGTCCATCAGCATACTCCGGAAATCGAAACGATCCTTCATGATTTCGGCGGCAGTGCTTCCACAGTCACCTTCGTTCCGCATCTCATTCCAATCACCCGTGGAATCTATTCCACGATGATCGTCACTCCAAACGGCACGCTGCTGCCGGAGCAGATTGATACCGCATATAAGAAGCATTATGCACACGCGCCCTTTGTCCGATTAAGCGATGGAATAGTTCCTGAGATTAAACATGTGCAGCACACAAATTTCTGCGATATCAGCTGGAAGACATACGATAGGAATGGTCAGATTATCCTGCACTCAGTCATCGATAATCTGGTGAAAGGAGCTGCAGGTCAGGCCGTACAAAACATGAATCTGATGTTCGGATTTGCTGAAACGGAAGGTTTATTATAACAACACTGGTCCGGGATCGCCATGGATGCGCAAAGGTCCCTGACATTAATTGAAAGAACATGAAAACTCACAAAATAAAACAGATCGAGGGCGGTGTTTGTGCACCGCAGGGATTTCTTGCCGCAGGTGTTCGGGCAGGAATTAAAAAATCGAAAAAAGATATCACGCTCATCTATTCCGAAGTCCCGGCAAACTCCGCCGGTGTCTTCACCCAAAGCGCGACCGTTGCTGCCAGTGTAACGCTGGACAGGAAACAGATCAGCCGTTCGAAAACAGCGCAGGCAATTCTCGTCAACAGCGGCAATGCGAACGCATGCACCGGCGAACGGGGAATGATGAATGCAAAGCAATCTCTTTCCACCGCGGCTTCCGCACTCGGGATCAAAGAATCCCAATTGCTTGTCGCGTCGACTGGTGTCATCGGGCAGTTCCTGCCGATGGATAAGATGACGCTCGGTATTTATGATGCAGTAAAGCATTTACGCAACGATGGAAACAGCGACGCAGCGGAAGGCATTTGCACAACGGATACCTATCCGAAAGAATATGCCGTTGAACTTGAGATCGGCGGAGTTCCGGTTCGCATTGGCGGTATAGCAAAAGGATCCGGCATGATCGCGCCGAATATGGCGACGATGCTCGCGTTCGTCACAACGGATGCAAAAATTTCCACTCCCCTGTTACGAAAGATCTTCTCACAAGCAAACGATATGTCGTTCAACCGGATCACGGTGGATGGCGATACCAGCACCAATGATATGTCCCTGATCCTGGCGAACGGCAAGGCAGAGAATAGAGAGATCAAAGAAGGAAGCACCGATCACCATCGATTTACTGCTGCACTTGAACAGGTACTGGTTGTCCTTTCGAAAATGATTGTGCGGGACGGCGAAGGAGCAACCAAATTCGTTGAAGTAACTGTCACGGGTGCGAAGTCCAAACAGGATGCCGAATTGGCCGGCAGAACAATCTGCAATTCTCCGCTCGTCAAAACTGCCATTCACGGTGAAGATGCGAATTGGGGACGAATTCTTGCTGCAGCTGGGCGATCCGGCATCAAATTCAATCCTGATAAGGCAGAGATCTATTTTGATGACCTGAGAATCCTCGGAAAGAATTACGATATCAGTTTTTCGGAAGAACGGGCAAAGAAAATCTTGCAGCAGAAAGATATCACCATCACGGTGGATCTGCACAACGGGAAACATTCCGCCACGTTCTGGACATGCGATCTCTCCGCGGAATATGTTCGGATCAACGCATCGTATAGGTCTTAAAAACCATTTGTTATATATCGCTTTGGATCAAGAGTATATTACCAATAAACAATTTGAAGAAATAAAAGATGCCGCAACATCAATCTCAACTCAAATTGCGAATTTCATAAAATATTTACGGAAAAGAGTTACTACGCAGAAATGATAATCTTGTAATCCTTTTATCTTGTAATCCTGTAATTATCTGATTTTTTACATATGCCCCAAACCAAAGAAGAAATCCTCATTGAAGCACTTCCCTACATCCAAAAGTATGAAGGGAAAACCTTTGTCGTAAAATACGGCGGGGCAGCTCAAACAGAGACCGAACTGAAACAGCAGTTTGCCAAAGATGTCACTATCCTGAAGAAGATCGGGATCAACATCGTCATCGTCCATGGCGGTGGAAAAGAGATCACCGATACTGCATACAAGCTCGGCATCGAAACACAGTTCGTTAACGGACACCGCTTTACCGATAAAAAAATGGTTGAGGTCGTCCAAATGGTTCTCGCAGGTAAGATTAACAAAGAGATCGTCAATCTCATCAATCAAAACGACGGTGAGTCGGTGGGGATCAGCGGCGTGGACAACAATCTTCTGACTGCAGAAAAATATCTGGAAGACGGAGAAGATATCGGCCTCGTCGGCAAAATCGTCGATGTCAACATTCCATTCCTGCAGATGTTCCTTTCCAATAAACTAATGCCGGTGATCGCACCGTTCGGTGTCGGCACCGATGGGACTATCTATAATGTAAACGCGGATCTCGCCGCTGCTGCGGTTGCATCTGCGCTGAAGGCGGAAAAACTGGTCTATCTCAGCGACGTGGAAGGTGTTATTGCCAACAAGCAGCTCGTTTCTACGCTAACCGAGCAAAATGCGCGTGAACTCTTCGGCGAAGGTGTCATCAGCGGCGGTATGATCCCCAAAGTGAAATCAGCCTTCTCCACACTTCATTCCGGCGTGAAGAAAGTGCATATGATCGATGGACGAAAAAAACATTCTTTGTTACTTGAGATCTTCACGGACGAAGGCATCGGGACCGAATTAGTACTTTAAGTATTGTGCTGTCCGACTTGAACAGCGGACTTTCTCTGAACTGAAACTATCCTGAATGACATGAAAAAAGACTTTTTATCGATTGCAGAATTATCAAAAGAGGATGTATTCGAACTTCTTACACTTGCTGATTCGTTGAAGACAGCAAAGGATGTGAAACCTCTTGCCGGAAAAACAGTGGCGATGATCTTCCAAAAACCGTCGTTGCGGACTCGCGTTTCGTTCGAAGTCGGCGTCGTGCAGCTTGGCGGGCATGCGATCTTCCTGACGGATGAAGGAGTCGGTCTCGGCATTCGTGAATCTGCTGCCGATGTCGCCAACGTGCTCTCCCGATTTAATGACGCTATCGTGGCCCGTGTGTTCGACCATCAACTGCTGCTGGATCTTGCCTCTCATGCAACCGTACCTGTGATCAATGCACTTTCTGATCTCTCCCATCCCTGCCAGATCCTTGCAGATCTCTATACAATCCGGCAGCACAATAAATTGCGGGACCATGTGAAGGTTGCGTATGTCGGAGACGGAAACAATATCGTAAACTCCTGGCTGGAGCTCGCTTCAATTATTCCTATCCATCTTACACTTGCCATTCCCTTCGGCTATGAACCGAACAAAGCAATTTTTGACAGAGCAGTAAATGCAAAAGTCAGTAAGATTGAAATCATCCGTGATCCGAAGAGCGCTGTGAACAAAGCGGATGTGGTCTATACCGATACCTGGACCAGCATGGGACAAGAGAAGGAAAAGACAAAACGGATCTTCGATTTCTGGGAATATCAGGTTAACTCCTCCCTTCTGCGACAAGCGAAGAAGGATGTCATCGTAATGCACTGCCTCCCCGCACACCGCGGCGAGGAGATCACGAACGAAGCACTAGATGGGGAACAATCGGTTGTCAACGATCAGGCGGAAAATCGTCTGCACATTCAAAAAGCAATCATGGCCAAACTGATCGGATCGGTGAAATGAACAAAACCCAACGACAATTCGTCATCAAAGAGCTGATTCGCGATCATAGCATTGCGAATCAAGAAGAGCTTGTGGCGATGCTGAAGAAGCGCGGGATCACCGCTACACAGGCAACACTCTCGCGGGACTTTTCCGAACTGGGCGTCGTCCGGATCCATACAAAAGGGAATACACGGTATGCACTTGCAAACCAACAGGACGAACCGACGATCACGCCGCTCGTTACACATGAAGTAGTCGGCATCGAATCGAACGAAGCGGTTATCGTTGTCCGCACACTGCCGGGACGTGCCGGCGGAGTTGCTTCGTATATCGATTCCGGCAGGAATAAAATGATACTCGGAACATTGGCTGGCGACGACACCGTGCTCGTCACTCCTGCATCGGTGAAAAAGATCCCTCTGCTCCTGAAACAATTGAAAGAATTATTGTTCTAGCAATCAATACGAAACGCAAAGTTGTTATTATCCATCGCACTCTCATTTCAATAGAAAGAACTACAATGAAAAAAGAAAAAATAGCGGTTGCATACTCTGGCGGACTGGATACGTCTGTCATCGTCAAATGGCTTCAGGAAAAATATAACGCCGATGTCATCACCGTCACCGGCAATCTGGGACAGAAAAAAGAATTGGTCGGCGTACCGGAAAAGGCATATAAATCCGGCGCAAAGAAAGTATTCATGCAGAACCTTGAAAAAGAGTTTGTGTATGATTACATCTTCCCTGCACTGAAAGCGGGCGCGCTTTATGAACACACATATCCTATGGCAACATCGCTCGGCAGACCACTCTTGGCAAAGGCACTCGTTGAAGTCGCTAAACGTGAACGCTGCACCGCCGTTGCTCACGGCTGCACGGGAAAAGGAAATGACCAGGTCCGTTTCGAAGTCGCAGTAATGGCGCTTGCACCTGAATTGAAAGTGCTTGCTCCCCTGCGTGAGTGGGAATTCAAATCGCGCGAAGAAGAGGTGGAATATTGCCAGCGACATGGTATTCCTGTGAAAGCAACAAAGGACAGCCCGTATTCAATCGATGAGAATATCTGGGGAACGAGCATTGAATGCGGCATTCTCGAAGATCCGATGGAAGTTGCGCCGCAGGATGCATACCAACGTACTATCGCTCCCGAAAATGCACCCGATAAACCGACCTACGTTACGATTGAATTCAAAGAGGGTGTTCCGGTTGGGATGAACGGCAAAAAGATGGACGGTATGTCGCTGATCCATAAACTGAATGAAATCGCCGGCGCAAACGGCGTCGGACGCATGGACCTCGTCGAAAACCGACTTGTCGGCATCAAATCGCGCGAGATCTATGAAGCACCGGCAGCTGTCACGCTTCATTTCGCACACCGCGAACTGGAACGCCTGACGCTGGACAAAGAAGTGATGCACTATAAAATCAAATTGTCCGCAGATTATGCAAACATCATTTACAACGGACTCTGGTTCTCTCCGTTGAAGAAGGCGCTCGACGG
>JBAYJG010000179.1:0-6818 GCA_041665225.1 Bacteroidota bacterium | reverse complement strand
TGCAGTTCCAAGAAATATTCCTGCACTGCACAAACAGAGTGGCAAGAGTGAGACAGGAAATGTTCCGAATGTTGCAATCGCTGCGATCGAAGAAAATTGAATTGTCACAAGAAACGACGATCTCATACAACAATATATGAAAAAAACACTTTTTGCACTTTTTCTGTTTATCTCTTCACTGTTTGCTCAGCAGCAGCCGAACGGCGCCGAACTCCAATTAGCCGTCAACAAACTTTCCGTGCTTGGATCCGTGCTCTACATTGCAGCCCATCCGGATGATGAAAACACCGCGCTCCTCTCATATTTTGCTAAAGGAAAATTGTATCGCACTGCGTATTTGTCTGTTACCCGCGGTGAAGGAGGACAGAATCTCATCGGTTCCGAACAAGGGACGGAACTCGGGATGATCCGCACTCAGGAACTGCTTGCAGCGAGGAAAGTGGACGGCGCAGAACAGTTTTTCACCCGGGCGATCGACTTTGGGTATTCGAAAACCTCCGAAGAGGCGCTGCGGTTATGGAACAAGGACAGTGTCGTGAAAGATATTGTCTGGGTCATCCGATCGTTCCGGCCGGATATCATCATCACTCGGTTTTCTCCGACACAAGGGGGACACGGACATCATCTTGCATCTGCAATTCTTGCCGAAGAAGCATTTAAACTCGCCGGAGATTCTATGGCATTCACTGAACAATTAAAACTGGTGAAGCCATGGAGCGCAAAACGCCTGTTGTTCAATTTTTTTCGGTTCGGCGGGAATAACCCGAATCCGCAGCTAGTGCAAACAATCAAAGTGGATGTCGGTGAATATAATCCGCTGTTGGGAAAATCCTATACGGAGATCGCCGGCATCAGCAGAACAATGCATAAGAGTCAGGCGATGGGCTCGCCGCAAAATAAAGGTTCGAATATCAATGAGTTTACGGTGACGGCGGGTGATCCGGCAACAAGCGATCTGTTCGACGGCATTGATGCCACTTGGTACCGCGTTCCCAATGGCAAAAAATTCGTACGGATGGCATCTGATATCGCAAAGAAATTCAATCCTGCTGCTCCGGAAAAAAGCATGTCGGCGCTTCTCCGGCTCTATAAAGAACTTCAAAAAGTGAATTTCGATCCGTTGATTGATAGAAAGTTGGAAGAACTGGAATCGGTCATCCAGTCATGCGCAGGATTGTCGATCGATGCCAGATCGAACGAGCCGGTCTTTTCCCACGGCGATTCTATCAAAGTCACCATAACATTCCTCAACCGTTCTTCGGCTTTTATGTCGGTTGCGTCGGTCTTTTCTTCAGGACTCAACTTTCATCAAGAGCCGAAACAGGTATTAGGATACAACATGCCGTTCCAGTTTCAGTTTTCATCGGCCATTCGTGCAGATGAACCGTATTCGCAGCCGTACTGGCTTCGCTTGCCGTCGAAGAATAACCGGTACCAAGTTTCCGACCCTTCGCTGATCGGCAATGCGGAGAATCCTATCAATCTTTCAGTTACAGTCACCATGCAATTTGATGACGTGCCGGTGGTAGTGACCGTACCTGTTCAATATAAATGGATTGACGACTTGCATGGAGAAAAAGTCCGATCGGTGGACATTGTCCCCGCAATTTCTCTGCAATTGCCAGAAAAAAATATTGTGTGGAACGACGCATATTCCAAAAAAGTGATGGTTCGGGTGCACGCATTCCGCAGCAATGTAAACGGAAAACTGTTATTACGATCGTCAGCTGGATGGATTCTTTCGCCGGCGCAAGATTTTTCATTAGGGCATAAAGGTTCGGAACTGGATCTGGAATGCATCATCTATCGTAATGCTGATTCTACCAGCGGAGAGATTATTGCTGAAGCGGTTGTCAATGGGGAAATATTCCGTTCCATCGTAAAGCAGATCGTGCACGATCATATTCCGCCGCAAATAGTGATGGAAGATGCGAAGGCCAATGCATTG
This sequence comes from Bacteroidota bacterium, assembly GCA_041665225.1. Taxonomy (GTDB): domain Bacteria; phylum Bacteroidota; class Ignavibacteria; order UBA10030; family UBA8401; genus UBA8401. The sequence goes on along the minus strand of JBAYJG010000179.1, from coordinate 4,870 downwards.
CGATTCAGTTTTCAAAAGCGCGGATCAACAATCGGTTACATTAAAGGTGCGGGGGACGAAGTGCCGAAGGCATTGGAGCAGATGGGGTATATGGTGACCTATGTTGACGATGCGGAATTGGCGAAAGGTGACTTCGTCCGGTATGATGCGATCGTTGCAGGTGTGCGTGCATATAATACCAGGGAACAATTGAGAATTTCCCATCCGCTGCTGATGAAGTATGTGGAACAGGGGGGAACGTATCTTGTACAATACCAGGTGATGGAACGGGGGGTGACCGATGATCTTGCTCCGTATCCGATGCAACTTTCCCGCAACAGGGTAACGGATGAAACTGCAGCGATGATTATGCGAAAAGCGGATCATCCATTGCTCAACACGCCGAATAAAATCACGGCAAAGGATTTTGAAGGATGGGTGCAGGAGCGCGGACTCTATTTTGCCGATAAATGGGATTCGAAATTTGAGCCGATCATTGCCTGTGCCGATCCGAATGAACAGCTGCAAGAAGGTGGATTGCTGTATGCAAAGTACGGGAAGGGACAGTACATCTTTACCGGACTCTCATTCTTCCGTCAGCTCCCCGCGGGAGTGGAAGGGGCGTATCGGTTGTTTGCAAATTTGCTTTCTGCAGGGAAATAGTACTATCTTCAAACACGTCATCATTCATTTGTTGCCTTCCTAAAAAGGATCCATGGCTAAAAATCTCCGGAATATCCTTTCGAACTTTGTCTATCGGGAGGATGGAAAACATTCCAAAACACGGATCGAAAAAGTAACGATCGGCGAGCGAGCAATCCCAAAATACACGAACGAATTCTGGACAGCGAAACAGCGCCAGGCGCATTCCCTGCATGAAGTTTCTTACCGGGCCTGTTTCAAGCCGCAGCTGCCCCGTTTCTTTATTGAGCGCTGCACCAGCATTGGAGATACTGTCTATGATCCATTTTCCGGCAGAGGAACGACAGTTTTGGAGGCGGCATTATGCGGCCGAAAGGTGATAGCGAACGATGTGAATCCGCTCAGCACAATCCTTTCACGGCCAAGATTGTTTCCCCCCACACTTGAAGCGATTGAAGAACGTTTACACTCAGTTCCATTTAATCCAAACGTGAAGTCGGATATTCCTCTCTCAATGTTCTTTCACAGAAAAACTCTTGCAGAGATACTCTCCTTAAAGAAGTATTTGGAGTCGCGGAAGAAATCCGGGAAGGAAGACCACGTAGACCGTTGGATCCGCATGGTGGCAACAAACAGGTTAACGGGACATTCAAGCGGTTTTTTCTCAGTCTATACACTTCCTCCGAATCAAGCAATGTCCCGTGAAAGTCAGATTAAGGTCAACAAAGAACGAAATCAAAAACCAGAGTATAGGAATACCAAGGCGATCATTCTGAAAAAGTCATCAGTCTTGATGACAGATATCAGCCGGGAAGAACGGATGCAGCTTCGAAAGCTCGGAACGGTCGGGAAATTTCTGGTTGGAGACGCACGCAACACAAAAAAAATTCCTGCTGCTTCAGTACACCTTGTAGTAACATCCCCTCCGTTTCTTGATGTAGTGCAGTATGCACAAGATAATTGGCTTCGCTGCTGGTTCAATGGAATTGATGCATCCTTGGTAGGAGCCCGTATTACAATGTCCCGGACGATTGATGAATGGTGCAGCGTGATGGGGTCTGTGTTTGCAGAATTATATCGCGTTGTTCGCAAGGATGGTGTTGTTGCATTTGAGGTTGGCGAAGTACGCAACGGGAAGATCCGTCTGGAGGAATTTGTTGTTCAACTAGGTCTTACAGCAGGATTCCGATGTGAAACAATTATGATCAACCGCCAGCATTTTACGAAGACAGCGAATATTTGGGGAGTGTCGAATAACGCCAAAGGTACCAATTCCAACAGAATTGTGGTGTTCAGGAAATAGTGAAAGGATGATATTTTGAAGTTTACTACTGGATCATTGCTGTCCAAAATAGATAGCAAATAAAAACAAAACCGGACAATTTATTTGAAAGTGCAGAATAATTTAGCTAACCAAAAAGTAAGCTCCTTCATAGTTTTGTGATACTTATAGAAGTGGTGGGAGCGAAATTTAGGAGGACGGAGCGAATGGGAAAGCGATGAATGACGGGACTTTTGATGGCGCGAATAGCGCCATCAACGGGCAAGAGCGAACGGGATTCATCGCGTGCGTTAAATTTCGCAAGGGGTTCTTTTGCTTCTTTTCTTGTGACGAAGTCATTCCTTAGGAACCCCGTCAAGAAAAGAAGAGGGTACGTTTTTCATTTGTAGTGATTTATTTTGGACAAGTATGCAGCTGGATAAAGAAATACGATTTCATGATCTGCTTTATAGCTGTAGCACGACGCCGCATTGAATCTCCCAAAAATTAGGATTACATTCTTTCAGTATGAATTCAACTCTTAAAATCATCGTTTTTGCAACTGCGATCCTCGGTGTCTTTGCGCTCATCATCCTGCTGCCGAATAGTATGGGCTCCCCCCGTGCGTTGTTCGGCGAACCGACGGTGAAGAAGCTCTACTTTGCAGACCATATTTCCCCGGCGCATCAAGCGGTGATTAACCGGTTCAACCAACTGCATCGCGGCCGGATTGAAGTGATTCCGGTAAATCTTCCGTTCAGTAAATTCACGACGAACGAACGGAAGGAACTGCTGGCACGCTCCCTCCGGAGCAAAAGTGATCGGCTGGATGTCTTTTCCGTCGATTATATCTGGACAGCCCGGTTTGCGAAATGGTGCGAGCCGCTGGATGAGTATTTCTCCGAAGAGGATAAAGCGAACATCCTTTCACCGACGCTTCAATCGTGCCTGACCGACGGCAAACTGGTTGCAATGCCCCTCTATATAGATATCGGCATGATGTACTATCGGAAAGACATTCTTGCGAAACTGCCCGATGCGAAACAGATTGAAGAACGCCTGCAAAATTCCATCACCTGGGATGAATTGTTCGAGTTGCAGAAGCGGTTGGGGATGAAGAATAAACCGTTCTATATCTTCCAGGCCAATGATTATGAAGGATTGAATTGCAATTATTTCGAGATTCTTGCGTCGATGGATGAGAATTATTTCAAGGGCAACAGGATCAATCTCAACACGCCGACGGCGCGAAAAGCGCTGCAGATGATGGTGGACTTTATCCACACGAAAAAAATTACCCCCCCGGACGTTTCACAGTTCGATGAAAACAAAAGCTATGAGTACTGGCTGAAGAACGATGCGATGTTCGTGCGCGGCTGGTCGAATCTTGTGGAAAACTATCGCATCGTTTTCTCGGACACCAGCAAATTGAGATATATTGGCCGCGCCGCACTGCCGCATTTCCCGGGACATAAGGAAACATCCGTCTACGGCGGATGGAATCTGATGATCTCCAAATTTTCCAACAACAAGCAGGCGGCAGTCGAATTCGTCCGGTTTTTGCAGACGATCGAAGCGAAAAAGATCATGTTCGAACAGGGGGATTATATCCCCGTCAACCGTGATGTCTATGCCGATTCCGCCTACGTCCAAAAATATCCCAAGCTCATTTTCTACAGAAAACTGATCGAACGCGGATTTCACCGTCCCAGCCTGGAAGAGTATACGAAGATCGCGGACATCATCGCTCATTACGTCCACCTGGCAATTAAAGGGGAGATGAAGGTGGATCAGGCACTGGAAGTTGCATCGCAAATGATCAATTCCACCAATGGCACGTTAAAGTAACCATGAGCAGGACGATCACACAACTGCGGGAAAGTTTTGGCCAATATCGGTTTGAGATTCGGCATCTCACCGTTTTGTTCATCATCCTCATCGTGTTTCAGATCATTGTCTCGTTTGTGCATAAATTCTCCCTGCAAAAGATCCTGGTGAACACTCAGGAATGGTATCAGCAAGATTCCGCTGAACGCATGGCGAACCTCACCTCAACCTCGTTGGAACTGCTGTTGGAATCCCGATCCAAGAACGAAGCGCTGAAGCAGCAGGAGATCAACAAGATCATTCAGGATCTGAATATTATTCTCAGCCAGCAGTACCTGCACCAGAACGTTCAGGAGATATGTCTGCTGGTCGTGATCGATTCATCCATCGTTGCGATCGATGACGGGCATGTGCTGTATCAGTATATCTTTAATGATAGCAAGACTCTGCCGAACTCCTCCTGGAACCACGACGAGGCCATTAGGATGTATGCTGCGATGAAGGATGAATTTCGCGCGAAGGAACAGATTTATACTATCGTCTCGGAAAAACAGACCTTCCATACCTTCGTTCCCTTCGTGCCGCGCGGTGAATTTTCGGGTGCGATGTACATGAAGAATACGCCGGATTTCAGCGTGATCACCAAAGAAATGATCTCCACGTATGACGAAACCTCCATCACCTATACGGCGTTGATTTTTTTCGGACTGCTGGCGATGTTCTATATTTCCACCTATACGCTGCGGGAACGGAACAAAGCGCAGCATTTGCTCTTTGAAGAACAAAAAAAGCATCTTGCCGAACAGATTAATATCGAGAACGAGTTGTTGTTCACAAAACGGATCTATCATACGCACCACAAAGCGGAAAAGATCATGGGATTCATTAAGGAGGATCTCCGCGAGCTCACAACGAACAACATCGACGATATCAAATACCGGATTAACAAATATGCAAACTTCATCGCCCGCGTCATCTATGACATGAAGTTGTATAATCCTCCGGTACAGACCATTCGGAGTCAGATCTTCAATACGAATCTTAATGAAGTCCTTCGCTTTCTGGTAACTCATGTGTTCAAACGCCTGTCACTGGCGTCGGAAGCGATCACCTTCCGCCTTGAATTGGATGATTCGATTCCCATTTCCCATATCAATGAAT
>JBAYJG010000178.1:0-6839 GCA_041665225.1 Bacteroidota bacterium | reverse complement strand
CATCATTTCCGTATCGGCAGCAAGGAATACTTTTCCATCCTTTTTGATGAAGGAACCTTTAAGGAATACGATGCAAAGATGACCTCGAAAGATCCTCTGAACTTTGTCGACACGAAGAAATACAAGGATCGCATTAAAGAGACAATTAAAAAGACCGGTCTCAGTGACGCGCTCCGCTACGGCACCGGCAAGATGAACAAACAGGAAGTCGTCATCGCGTGTATGGATTTCGGATTCATCGGTGGAAGCATGGGAAGCGTTGTCGGTGAGAAGATCCGCCGTGCGATCGACAAAGCCATGAAATTGAAAGCGCCGCTCATTATCATCTCTGCGAGCGGCGGTGCACGGATGATGGAAGCAGCGTACTCACTAATGCAAATGGCAAAAACAAGCGTCAAACTTGCACAGATCTCTGATGCCGGATTACCGTTCGTCTCCCTGATGACCGACCCGACTACCGGCGGTGTTACCGCAAGTTTTGCAATGCTTGGGGATTTCAATATCGCCGAACCGAATGCGCTCATCGGATTTGCTGGTCCCAGGGTGATCAAGCAGACGATAGGCAAGGACTTGCCTGAGGGATTTCAACGGGCGGAATTTCTACAGGAAAAGGGATTTGTCGATCTCGTCGTGCACAGAAAAGACTTAAAATCAACCATCGCCAATCTGTTCGGCATGGTACATCATAAATAGTATGAATATCCATTTGCTCGGTGTTCCCATGGACCTCGGCGCTGGCCGCCGTGGTGTTGATATGGGACCATCTGCGATCCGCATTGCCGGTGCCTCTGAAAAACTGCAGTCCCTCGGACATACCGTCCTTGATGAAGGGGACATTTCTACAAAAATTCCTGAACAACAAAAGGTGAAGAATCCGCGGCTGAAGTACCTGCCGGAGATCGTACGTGCCTGCACGCTGCTTGCGGCAAAGACAGAAAAGATTCTCGAGGGTGACGGATTCCCGCTGATCCTCGGCGGCGATCATTCCATTGCCATCGGCACTATAGCCGGTGTATCGAATTATTGCCGGAAGAAGAATAAAAAGCTCGGTGTCATTTGGGTGGATGCGCACGGGGATATGAATACCGATGTCACTTCCCCTTCGGGGAATATTCACGGAATGCCGCTGGCAGCCTCCTTAGGATTGGGCGCGCTCGAACTAACCTCCATCGGTGGTGATATGCAGAAGCTCGATCCGAAGAATCTGGTGATGATTGCTATCCGCGATCTGGATGCGGGAGAGAAAGCGGCGATCCGGAAGAACAATATCGCCATCTTTACAATGGAAGATATCGACAAGCACGGAATGGCTGTCATCATTAACAAAGCGCTGCGTAAATTGAAGGATGTAGATTTCATCCACGTGAGCTTCGATCTTGATGCGATGGACCCGAAAGAATGCCCCGGTGTCGGGACACCGGTAAAGGGGGGACTCGATTATCGCGAAGCGCATTTAATTATGGAGACTCTCTCTGAGAACAACCGGCTGAATTCGCTGGAAATAGTAGAAGCCAATCCGATCCTGGATAATCGCAATCAATCCGCCGAATTTGCGGTGGAATTGATGCAATCGGGATTCGGGAAAAAAATTATCTAACGCTGTTTCACCACCGACGTATTGATTACTCTTTCACACATTCCGGAAGTACAATCTCGCCTTCGTTCCGCACGCAGTGAAAAAAAAACTATCGGCTTGGTCCCAACCATGGGATATCTGCATGAGGGACACCTGTCGCTGATCCGCAAAGCGAAACAGGAGCATGATATTGTGGTCGTTTCGATTTTCGTGAACCCGACGCAATTCGCCCCGACAGAAGATCTCGACAAATATCCTCGCGATATCGTTCGCGATACGGAACTTGCTCAACAGGCGGGCTGCGACATCATATTCACTCCGTCAGCAGAAGAGATGTATCCGCAGGGATTTTCGTCATTTGTCACCGTCGAAGGATTATCCTCCGTGCTGGAAGGGAAATTCCGGCCGACACATTTCAAAGGCGTCACCACTGTTGTGTTGAAACTGTTCAATATCATACAGCCGGAAACGGCGTATTTCGGACAGAAAGACGCACAGCAAAGCATTGTGATTCAGAAAATGGTGAAGGAATTGAACGTTCCCATCCGTATAGAGATTGTCCCGACGAAGCGTGAACAGGACGGACTTGCCATGAGTTCACGCAATGTGTATTTGAATCCGGCACAAAGGGCAAATGCCGTTGTACTTTCTCAGTCACTACAGTTGGCTACATCGCTGATCGCAAACGGGGAACGCGATCCGTTCAGGATCATCCGGGAAATGGATCAGCTGATCAGCGCAACACAGCCGACACAAATCGATTATATTGAAATCGTCGATGCGGCGACGCTGGAACGAAAACAGGAACTTCGTAACGGGGAAAAGATACTGATTCCGCTTGCTGTTCGCTTCGGTTCGACACGTTTGATCGATAATGCTATTCTTACCGTACAATAGGAAAATTATTGCATGAAAAAATTCGCAACTGTTATCATGGCGGCCGGCAAAGGGACCCGCATGAAAGATGCTACGAAGGCCAAAGTCATGTTCGAAGTGATGGGAAAGCCGATGGTGCAGCATGTGGTTGAAACAGCCCAAGCGCTTGGTTCCGACCGTATTATTACGATCATCGGATACCAGCGGGAATCGGTTGAAGCGCATCTGAGAACAGTTGCACCAACTGTTGAGTTCGCAGTTCAGGATCCACAACTAGGCACTGGGCATGCAGTAATGCAGGCGGAACCATTCCTGCGGAACTATGAAGGCGATGTAATCGTGCTTTCCGGCGATGTTCCGTTGCTGAGGAAAGAAACAATACAGAAACTTTTTGACTATCACCGCGAAAACAATGCCGCCGGCACAATTCTCACGGCACGTTTGGACGATCCGACGGGGTATGGAAGGATCTTGCGGAGCAACAATGGGTATGTGGTGGGGATTATGGAACATAAAGATGCGACGGAAGAACAGCGGAAGATCAATGAGATCAACTCCGGCATCTATATCTTCGATACCCGGTATCTGTTCACGGCGCTGCAGCATATCAATCCGCACAATGCACAGAACGAATACTACCTGACCGACGTGTTCGGGCATTTCTGGGAACAAAAGCTGGTTGTTGCGGCTATGGTGACCGGCGACGCAAACGAGATTCGCGGCGTGAACACCGTGGAACAATTACAGGAAGCGGAAGAGGTGCTCAAATCGCGGAACAAATAAGGAGCGGGCAAAGTCTATATTGACAAAGCACGCAGTTTTTCCTAATTTGATATAGAATATCGGTGAAATTATGAAGAAAATTCTCGTTTTGACGCTGTTGCTGGGATATACTTTAGCTTCGGCGCAATTCAAACCGAAAGCAGGGGAACAACCAAAGGTTGCGGACTCGTTCATTCAACCGCAGTTGTCCGGTGACTGGTTTAATTTCTTCAATCCGAATAATTTCCAGATGCACCATTCGTACTCCGCCAGTTATGCGATGTCCGGAGGACAGGGGATTGCTTTACAGCGGTACACGAATACGATGATGTACCAGTTCCTTCCGAACCTGGACGCCCGGGTGGATCTGAGTTTACAAAATTCACCGTACAGCACGTTTGAATACCGGTTGCAAAATCAATTCAGCAAGGCATACGTCAGCCGTGTAGAGTTGAACTACCGGCCCAGCGAGAACATGCTGATCCGACTGCAATACCGCGAACTTCCGTTCTCCTATTTTGGATATGGATATGGTCGATCGTTCGGCGGAATGTTCTCAGGGATGGACTATCACGAGGAATGACCGTTTTTTATTTGCGAACAAATTCTTTTGAAAACGAATAACCGAGACGCCGAACGGCCTTCTCGGTTATTTTTTTATCTATCATGAAACCTGCGACAAAGAAACGATTACTGCTGAATATTGCCGTCGTGCTGCTGATTGCCTTCAACGGAATGCAGCTATACGGAATTTTCTCACAGGACCGTCCGTCGGTTGTATCGTCGGCTGCCGCAGTGGACGATACCGCGCATATTCCGCTGCAGATCAATGTGCTGAATGGCTGCGGAGTCAGCGGGGTCGGCAGCACAATGACTACATTCTGCCGCAAGTCCGGTTATGATGTAGTGGAGATGGGAAATTACCGGACGTTCGATGTGGAGCATTCCATCGTTATCGACCGGAGTGGAAAAATGTCGGAAGCAGTACGCCTCGCCGACGTTCTTGGGATACAGAGAGCCAATGTCGTACAGCAATTCAGCAACGATCAGATGGTTTCGGCGTCGGTCGTCATCGGAAAAGATTATCAATCATTAACACCGTGGAAATAAAGGATTACAGTGACCTCTAAACATCTTGCGAAACTCGTTGGACAGGCTGCTCTCAGTAAAAAAGGATATGATGTAACGATCCTCGATCTGCGAAAATTGACGACAATGACGGATTACTTCGTCATCTGTTCGGTCGATTCCGATACACAGGCACGCGCAGTTGCGGATGCCATCAAGCATGAAGCATTGGAACAAGGCGAGTCCACCGTCCGGAAGGAGGGCTACGGTGAAGGGCGATGGGTTTTGCTGGATTTCATCGATGTCGTCGTCCACGTATTTCATAAAGAGACGCGTGATTTCTATAATCTTGAAAAATTGTGGGGCGATGCAAAATTTGAGCATGTTCATGATGAACCACCGGTTATTGAAACGCCAGCACGCACCCGGAAGAAAACCGACAGCGCGAAACCAACAAAAAAGAAATCCGCTCCGAAGAAGAGATTGAAATAATGAAAGCGCAGTTACAATCCCAGCTCACCGCTATTTTATCTGACCTGCAGTATCCCCCGGTGGATGTTGTCTTTGATAGGCCAAAAGTCGAAGCTCATGGCGACCTGACCACCAACGTTGCTATGATGTTGGCAAAAGCCGCAGGCAAACCGCCTCGCCAGGTAGCTCAATCCATTGTGGAGAAGCTGAAGGTCGATGATTCCTTTCTTGCGTCTGTTGAGATCGCCGGACCGGGGTTCATCAATTTTCGATTTGCGCAAAAGTATGTTGTGGAGAGCGCAAAAAAGATACTTCAGCAAGGTTCTCTGTTTGGGAAATCGAATGCCGGCAAGGGGAAGAAAACGAACCTGGAATGGGTGAGTGCAAATCCGACCGGTTTGCTGCATGCGGGACATGGACGTCAAGTACTGCTCGGCCAGGTGATCGGAAATCTTCTGGAATGGACCGGCCATGCTGTGACGCGGGAATATTATTTCAACAATGCCGGCAATCAGATGCGGACATTGGCGGAAAGTATTTACGCCCGGTACCGGCAGGAACTCGGCGATGAGTATCCGTTCCCCGAAGAGGGATACAAAGGGGAGTATATCGTTGAGATTGCGAAAGAGATCATTTCGTTGAAGGGTGATTCATTACGGGAAACAGATACTGAACGATCGTATTTCAAGACATTCGGTGAAGCATGGTGTTTTGCCAAAATCAAAGAGACATTGGCGCGCCTGAATGTTAAGCATGATGTCTTTTTCAATGAAGATTCTCTCTACACATCCGGTAAGATCAAAGAAGTGACCGAAGAGTTCAAGAAAAAAGATCTGGCGTACGACAGTGAAGGTGCCGTTTGGTTCCGTGCGACGAAGTTTGGTGCTGATAAAGACCGAGTGATCGTAAAAAGCACCGGCGAACCGACATACCGTCTTCCGGATATTGCCTATCACCGGGAAAAATTCCGCCGCGGTTTTGAATTGATCGTTGATATTTTTGGTGCGGACCATATCGCCACAATTCCAGATGTGCTCAACGGCGTGCAGGCACTAGGCTATGATACCAAAGATGTTAAGGTAATCATCCATCAAATGGTTTCTTTCGTTCACGGCGAAGAGATCGTGAAAATGTCCAAGCGTAATGCAAAGACCTATACATTGGATGATCTTATCGATGAAGTCGGTGTGGATGCCGTTGCATATTTCTTTGTGATGCGCAGCGTCGGCACCCATCTTGAGTTCGATATTGCGCTGGCGAAGGAACAATCAGACAAGAATCCTGTCTATTATTTGCAGTATGCTCATGCGCGAATTGCCAGCATTCTTCGCCATGCGGAATCCGAAGAGATCAACGTGCGTGATATGGAAGCGATGCTGTCAACAACAGACTTTTCATTAATCAAAGAAAAAGAAGAAATTGATCTGTTAAAGAAACTGTTGGAATTTCCCGAACTTGTTCAGAGCTGTGCGCTGTCATTTGAACCGCATCGACTTACCACCTATCTGCGGGAAGTGGCAGAGACATTTCACCGTTTCTATCACGAACACAGGGTGATTGCAGAAGATAAAAAACTGATGCAGGCGCGTTTGACTGTTTGTTTAATGACTAAAATCGTGATTGCCAATGGCTGCAAGATTTTAAGTGTTTCTTGCCCCGAAAAAATGTAAATTATTCACAACAATAAAGGATCCTCAACGCCTCGTTTTTGTTACCGCTGTAGATAGAACCACACTCAGTTTGCAGGATATTCTTTGGAAATCCTGCCAGTTTTCGTTAAATTCTTGGATACATTCAATTTTTAGCAGGATTCATGAAAAACATCCTTGTGACCGGCGGTGCCGGATTCATTGGCAGTAATTTCGTTCAGTTTATGCTGAACAAATATCCTCAGTACAGAATTGTGAACTTCGATTCGCTGACCTATGCAGGGAATTTGGAGAATCTGACGACCATCGAGCATCATCCCAATTACCTCTTTGTGAAAGGTGATATCTGTTCAAAGGAACAGGTCACGGCAGCATTTCGTCAATATGCGATTGACACCGTCGTGCATTTCGCCGCGGAATCCCATGTCGACAGAAGT
>JBAYJG010000177.1:0-6857 GCA_041665225.1 Bacteroidota bacterium | reverse complement strand
GAAACTCTGCATCAACAAAAAAAATCCCCGGCGCTCTTAGGACACCGGGGATTTTTATTTTTAGTACTATCCGATTTACAATAACTTCTTTGCGATCTCTCTCATCTCTTCCTTTGAAACAAATCGTTGCACCATCGGAAAGAGGATATTATTTTCTTTATGAATGTGATTGACCATCAACTGCACGATCGCTTCCGCTGATTCTACAAGTTCCTGACGCGCTGTCTTATCGTCCGGACTTTCCTTCAGCGATTTGATGCTGTAGCTCAGCTTCTTATAGATCTTACCCATCTTCATGTGGTCATCCCGCAACGAGGTGGTGGGTCCATCAACATACCGCTCCACAATCGGGAAAAGCGCATCTTCTTCATGTTTGTTATGAACACGCACTTCCTCATCCACATACTCAACTGCTTTCAACAGCGATTTAAAGGATTTTTCTGAATATCCCTTTTTTTTGATATCGCCGGCGGATTTCTTCAGAAGCTGCAGTTTGGTCAGGGCATCTTCGTGTTCTTTCATCAACAGAGCTATCGGATCCCGCGTTGCCATCGGTTACTTTGTTTCCATGTATGTGGTGTATCGCGTCTTTCCGTCAACAAAGTCCTGCAATTGTGCCGTCAATTCATCGGCAGTCTGATCATCGCTTTCCTCAAATTTCTTATAGGCAACTTCAGAATGCGCCATGAAGATTTCAGCAAATGAATTTTGTTTTCCGCGTTGTTCATAGACAGAATAGGAAACGAACTGATTGGTCGCGTAATGCGTCTTCAATTTTTCAACAGCGGTCAGGTAATCGTTCCGCTTTGTTTCTTTCACGTCGTATTGAACGGTGAGAATCACTTTTCCCATCGAATTTAATTCCCTCTTAGGTTATATGTTGAATGATGAATATATGAAAACACTTATATAGGAAACGGCACAAACACTCACCACCGTGAGTGCGACTCCTGTAATGTATCGAAACCGGTGCGCTATTGAAATTCCCAGCGACGCCAGAAGAATACTCCACAACACAAACAATCCATCCAGACCGAGCATGACCGATGCAACAACCGGTTTCACTTCCAGCGCACTCGGATTCGTCGAAAAAAAGACAAGTCCCATCGAACTCATCTCAAGCGGCAGCACAAACACCACCGACAACATCACCGGCACCAACGACCAACCGATAATCCCGTATGTTTCCTTGAACGATGCTTTCCCTCCGGCAATCGCTGCTGCTCCATACGTCACACCAGCCAACAGAAAGAACAACGGGATTGCGATGACCAGGCCAATGAACGTTCCAAACAGCAATAACGGAAATAGGTTATCAAACGAATTGCCTGATTTGTCCGCCCACATCAGCGCGAACATTGCGCCGATCCCAAGAAACAACGATAGAACAAGAACAAAGTTTTTATGTTCAGCAATGATAATTTTCTTAAATGCCTGCGACGGAGATTCGATGATCAGCCAAATCATGGCAAAAAAATCAAGATTCGGGACGCGGTCCTGAATGTAACTGGAACACGATGCACAGGTTATTGCAAAATCATCGTTCGAATGACGGCAAACAGGACAAACTATCATATATCTATAAAAATACGAAGAAATGCGCCTGTGTGCAATGAATTTCAGGAGAAAATATTGACAAACGGATATTTTCTCCTGGTATCGCGAACGTATCAACCCAGCGGTTCAAAGTGTGCGGTAAAATGCCGCAGCTGTGGTGCTTCATAGGTGATCTTATACCCTGAAAGCGTTGTGCGGTGTGCAAACAACTCTACAGCACATTCGATTACATAATCGATATGACTTTGTGTATAGACTCTTCGTGGGATCGCAAGACGCACCAATTCCATTGGCGGGGAAATTATGTTGCCGTGTTCATCATTTTTCCCAAACATCACACTGCCGATCTCTACTGAACGGATACCACCAATCTTGTAGAGTTCACAGACGACCGCCTGTCCCGGGAATTGATACGGTGGAATATTCGGCAGAAATTGTTTCGCGTCGATATAAATTGCATGCCCTCCCGGCGGTTGAAGGATCGGTATACCGATCTCTGTCAATTTGTTCCCAAGATACTCCACTGATCGTAGCCGATAGGTTAAATAATGTTCATCCAGCACCTCATCAAGCCCCTGTGCAATGGCTTCCAGATCGCGGCCGGAGAGTCCGCCGTAGGTCGGAAATCCTTCTGTCACGATCAAAAGATTTCGTGCCTGCTGCGCAAGTGCATCATTATTCAATGCGAGAAATCCTCCCATATTGACGATCGCATCTTTCTTCGCACTCATCGTCACACCGTCGGCATACGAGAACATTTCCTGAGCGATCTCTTTTGGAGTTTTATGTTCGTACCCTTTTTCTCTTTTCTTGATGAAAAACGCATTCTCCGCAAAGCGGCATGCATCCAGGAACAATGGAATCCCGTACTTCGTCAGCAATGCTTTTGTTTCACGGATGTTCTGCATGGAAACCGGTTGACCGCCGCCGGAATTGTTCGTCACAGTGATAAAACAGACCGGGATATGTTCCGCACCGGTCTTTTTAATAAACGCTTCAAGGGCTGGAATATTCATGTTCCCTTTGAAGGGTGCGATGACATTCGGTTGTTTCCCTTCATCCGTGAGAAAATCTTCTGCAACTGCACCGCTGAACTCCACATTAGCCCGAGTGGTATCGAAGTGCGTGTTGTTCGGGATGAACTTCCCTTTTCCGCCGATGATCGAAAAAAGGATCTTTTCTGCAGCCCGTCCTTGATGTGTGGGAATGATATGCTTCATTCCGGTTATTTCACGAACTTTCTTTTCAAAGCGGAAGAAACTTCTGGCACCTGCGTACGATTCATCTCCTTCCATCATTCCCGCCCATTGTTTTGCGCTCATAGCAGCGGTGCCGCTGTCCGTCAGCAGATCGATCAATACATCCTCGGCATGAATCAGGAAAGGATTGTACTGCGCCTGTTTCAGAATGTCCGTGCGTTCTTCAACGGTGGTGAAGCGGATGGGTTCGACGGATTTGATTTTGAATGGCTCGATGATAGTTTTCATTATTCTGCGGTATAGGTGACGAGAGAAAAAATGTCAAATCCGGAAAGCTTTTTTCGCGGATGAAGAAAGGCAAGTTCAATCAGGAAAGAAATCCCCACAATCTCGCCGCCGAGCTGCTTCACAACATTGCATGCCGCTTGCATCGTCCCCCCTGTCGCCAGCACATCGTCATGCATCAGCACGCGCTCACCTGGCTGGATCGCATCTTTATGGATCTCGATGACATCGGTCCCATACTCCAGCTGATATTCCTGACGCAAAACTGCGGCAGGGAGTTTTCCCGACTTCCGAATCGGTACAAAGCCTGCGCCAAGCCGGTACGCCAGCGCAGTCCCGACGATAAATCCCCGCGATTCGATGCCAACGACCTTGGTGATTTTTTGATTGCTATATTTCATGTAGAATGTATCGATGCAGTATTTCAGTGCTTCGGGATTCTGTAGTACAGTCGTAATATCCTTGAACTGGATCCCGGGTTTCGGGAAATCAGGAACTGTGCGGATGATCGATTCGAGATTCATGTACTGCCTTCATTTTAGATGGGAAAAAATATCGAAATCAATATGAAGAAGCAATTTAAAATAAAAATCCCCGAAGTTGCCTTCGGGGATTCGCCTTCAAGATATAATTCGCTATTTATACACCAACGATCATATCTGAATATTTTGGAACCGGCCAGAGATCTCCGGCGACGATATCTTCCAGAGAGTCCACCACTTCGCGAACAGCGTCTGTCTGACGACGGACGACTAGGTAGGCGGCACCTTTCTTCTTGATATCGGATACTTTGCGGGCTGAAGCGATCGCATTCTTGAGCGCTGCAACTTCCGTCTGTAATTCCGCGATCAATGTAGAGAGTGATTTCACCACACCGGTAACCGATTTCACGCCTTTATCGCCCCGACCCAGCGTGGATTTCAATCCTTCTACGGTCTGGCATAATTCATTCACGTAAGTAGCCGCTGCGGAGAAATACATCGTACGAGCCATGTTCTTTGCCACCTGTGCTTCGATTTCTACCTGTTTGATATAGTTTTCGATATCAATGTGGTAGATCGCTTCAATCTCCCGTTCGTTGTAGACCTTATACTTCGTAAAGAGATGTTCAGCTTCTTTCGTCAAATACGATGCGAGTGCTTCCGGCGATGTCTTCATATTCGGAAGACCGCGTTTTGCCGCCTCTTTGTGCCATGCTTCGGAATATCCGTCGCCGCTGAAGATTACCTTTTTGGATTCCCCGATTGCTTTTCTGAGGACTTCAACGACTGCAGTGTTGAAGTCTTTTCCGCTGCTGACTGTTTTTTCAATAGCAGTCCGGATATCGTCTAAAGATTCCGCCATCGCTGTATTCAATACAGTGATCGGCGTCGACGGTGACTGGCTGGATCCGACAGCGCGGAACTCAAATTTATTTCCGGTGAATGCAAACGGCGATGTTCTGTTCCGGTCCGTATTATCTTTCGGGATTTCCGGAATTTTATCGATACCGATATTGATCCATGCCTGGTCGGAATCCGTCGTGACTTTTCCTTTCTCGAGATCATCCAGGACGCGGTTCAGCAGTTCGCCCAGGAAGACTGAAATGATTGCCGGAGGAGCTTCGTTTGCGCCAAGGCGGTGATCATTGTGCGCCGTTGCGATAGAAGCACGCAACAACTTTGAATGCTTATACACAGCTTTGATCGTCGAAACCAAGAAGACTAAAAATTGCAGGTTGGACTGCGGTGTTTTTCCAGGATTCAGAAGATTTTCCCCTTTGTCCGTACCCAAAGCCCAGTTACAGTGTTTTCCGCTTCCGTTCACATTGGCAAACGGTTTTTCATGCAGCAATACAGCAAGATTGTGCCGTTGTGCAATACGATCCATCAGATCCATCAGAATCTGATTGTGATCGATCGCCACGTTCACATCTTCATAAATTGGTGCGACTTCAAACTGATTCGGTGCAACTTCGTTATGCCGAGTCTTCAACGGTATACCAAGTTTGTAGGATTCGTGTTCAATCTCCGTCATGAACGCAAACGCCCGTTCCGGAATATTGCCGAAATATTGGTCTTCCAGCTGCTGATGCTTCGCCGGAGTTTTCCCGAACAGTGTCCGTCCTGTCTGTTGCAAATCGGGACGTGCGTTATAGTATTCACGGTCGATCAGGAAATATTCCTGTTCAACGCCGAGTGTGGAAAATACCTTTGATGCGGGATTGTTGAAATGTTTCAACACCCGCATCGCTGATTGGTTCAGCGCTTCTATCGAACGGAGCAATGGCGCTTTCTTATCCAGCGTTTCTCCGGTATAGGAAATGAACACAGTGGGAATACACAGAGTGTTGCCGTGTGGATATTCCATGATGAACACAGGACTGGTCGGATCCCAGATAGTATATCCGCGGGCTTCAAATGTTGCGCGGATACCGCCGGACGGGAACGACGAAGCATCTGGCTCGCCTTGGATCAACTGCTTGCCGGTAAATGCTTCAATGATCTTTCCGCTTTCGCTGTAATCAATGAACGAATCATGTTTTTCTGCAGTGAAACCTGTCAACGGCTGGAACCAATGCGTGTAATGCGTACAACCTTTGGCAATTGCCCAATCTTTCATCGCAATTGCGACAATATTTGCAGTATCGCGGTCTAACTTATCACTTTTATTAATCACATTGAGAATCTTTTCGTACGCATTTTTCGGCAGCATTTGCTGCATTTTTGCGAGATCGAAGATGTTCTCACCAAAATATGACGACACCGGTTTTACTGGTTTGCTCATGGCGCTCCCTTATTTTTGTTTATTGATTTTAAGTTTATTGGTCTCTTTCATGGTGGAAAGCACAACGCTGGTGGTCGTGTTCAGTACGCCTGCCCATGCCTGAATCTTGGACAGGAGTTTCTCCAGCGTTGAAGTATTTTCAGTACGGATCTTCATAAGATGTGTTCCCGTACCTGTGACCGAATGAATTTCCAGAATTTCATCGGCCGTTTTTGCATGGTCGAGAAATGAGGTATAATGCTTGGAAGAATCAACCGTCACGGTTATAAACGCTGTGATATCTTTCCCTACTTTTTTGGGATCGATATAGGCTGTATAGCCAGTGATAATGCCGCTTTCTTCCAGTTTCCGCAGTCTTTCGCTGACTGACGGAATGCTCATTTCTACTGCCTGGGCCAGATCGTTCCGGCGGGTTCTGCCGTTCTTTTGAAGGATATCAATGAGTGTGATATCGATCTCATCGAGCTGATGCAATGAATTCATCTGTATGCCTTATTCTTTTAGGTTAAAACGAACTTACACTTAAAATATAAGGTACTATAAGGATAATGTCAATATATATTAAAGAATGGGGTGAAAAACTCCGTGCGGGCGTATAGACTCGGAAGGGAACAATAAATTAAGGAATGGTTATTTGCAGAATGCGTTCAGCTCGGAAAAATTCGATTCGATCTTTCCGTTGCCGAAAACGGCGTTCCCCGCAACAAGATACTGCGCTCCAGCGGAGATCACTTTTTTGATCGTGGATATATCAATTCCTCCGTCAACTTCAACGATCGTTTTCAAACCTCTGTCCTTGATCATTGTCGATAACGAAGATATTTTCGCAACACTTGTTTCTATAAACTTTTGTCCGCCGAAGCCGGGATTGACCGACATGATAAGTACAAGATCGACGTATGGGAGTATTTCTTCGATTGACGTTAATGACGTTGAAGGATTCAGACTGACGCCGGCAGACATCCCAAGTTCTTTAATTCTGGTAACAGTACGTTGAAGATGAGTACACGCCTCGACATGAACGGTCAGGATATCGGCACCGGCATCTTT
>JBAYJG010000176.1:0-6862 GCA_041665225.1 Bacteroidota bacterium | reverse complement strand
TGGAAGTCGGAACCGCCGCGCATGCCCTGATGGCCGAACTGATCGTACCGCTGGCGTTTTTGTTGATCCGAAAGGACCTCATACGCTTCAGTGGCCTCTTTGAATTTCTCTTCGGCCTCTTTATTGTTCGGATTCCTGTCCGGATGGAATTGCAATGCCAGTTTGCGGTAGGATTTTTTTATTTCGTCCGACGAAGCGTTGCGCTGTACGCCCAGCACTTCATAATAATCTCGTTTGCTGGCCATACTTAATTCTTCACTTCCTCTTCGATCGGTGATGTTGCGACAACGACTTTCGCATGCCGAATGACTTTATCGTATAAGAAATATCCTTTTTCGATTTCTTCGATGATGACGTGCGGAGCAACATCGGTCCGTGGTACCTGCATCATGACATCATGAAAATCCACATTGAATTCCTTTCCAACCGATTCGATTGCTTTCACACCTTGCGATTCCAGCAGCTTGTTGAACTTGTTGAAGATCAGCTCGATTCCTTTGTAGAACGGATCGTCCCCTGATTTTTCCTTACCGCTTTTTAGGGATCGGGAAAGGTCGTCGATGATCGGCAGGAGGCCGAGAATGATATTTTCGCTTGCGTACTTCGCTACGTTCAGGGAGTTCATCTCTGTGCGGCGTTTGTAATTCTCGAACTCCGCGGCTTTTCGGAGCAACTGGTCTTTTAACGAAGCGATCGACTCGTTCGCAATATCCAATTCTGTACGTTCCGGAAGAGCCGGATGTGTTTCCGGAACCTGTTGTTCTTGCTGTTCTGCTTTTGGCTGTTCTGTTTCCTGATTTTCCATTTTTCCTTTGATTCTTTTGATTGATTGTTACAACTATTACTGTCTAAATCGTGTTACAACGCTTTCCGCTGAAACAGATCCGAAATTGTGGAGGCGACAAAATCCACCAACGGGATCATCTTGGAATATTCCATCCGTTTCGGTCCTAACACGCCGATTGTTCCTGTTGCATCGCCGGCGCTGTAGGTTTTGGTGACGATGCTAAAGTCCTTTAAATGCTCGATCTTCGTTTCCTCCCCGATGGTGACGTTGGCCGTCGGACTGTTCGGATCGCCGGTTTCCAACACATGAATGATGATGTCTTCGTTGTCCATCAGTTCGATAATGCTCTTGAAATTTCTTGCATTCTCGAACTCCGGTTGGGCGAGGATGTTCGTTGTGCCGGCGATGTGGATCTTGTCTTTTCTGTTTTCGTCGAACAGTTTATCGACCGATTCGATGAAGAGCCGAATCAGTCCCGATTCCTCGTTCTGGTATTCCCGAATCCGTTCGGTGAACGTATCACGTATATCTTTCAATGTGAGTCCGCTCAATCGTTCGTTCAGGATACGTGCAACATGATCTAGTTTCGCTCTTGCAATTTCTGAATGGATCTCCATCATGATCGTCTTGACCAGTCCAGACCGGATAGAAATGATCACCAGAAGCCGCGTGCTGGAGACTTGCATCAATTCCAGTTTCTCAAAAACACCCGATGTCATTTGTGGTGCGGTGACCACGCTAAGCTGATGCGAGATGGTGCCGAGGATCTTCGATGCGATCTTCAGAATATCATCGGTCTCGACATTTCCCTGCAGCTGCGTTTGGATCGACGATTGCTCCTTTTCACTCAACTGATCGATCTCCATCAACTCGTTCACATAGAAACGGTATCCTTTGTCTGTTGGGATCCTTCCCGCAGATGTGTGAGGATGGCCGAGATATCCCAGATATTCCAGATCGGACATGACATTCCGGATAGTTGCCGGACTTAATCCGATGTCCCGCCGTTTCGCAATGAAACGAGAGCCGACCGGAATAGCGGTCTGGATATAACTATGAACGATATTGTGCAATATCGTTTTTTCTCGTTCGTTCAGTGTGTTCATGAATGCGTGTGAAAGTCACATCCCCGAAATCCGATGTCTTTCGGGGATGAACAGGGCAAAAAATTGCGTATTTTTTTAAAAAATACGAATACTTTGATCGGATGTCAAGAAACAGCGGGATGTTGTTTTGTTGAAGCGAAGGGGAAGAAAATAGGTCATACGGCGATTTTTTGTTGATCTTCCATCAGTTTCAGGTTCTTTTCGAGTTCTTTGCGGATATCAATAATATTTTGGTCTGTGACGTAGTTCGTATAGACGACATTGGAGAGTTCCACCAGCGAACGGACGACCGATTCGATTACCGATGCTTGACCTTTCAGATCGGCGATCAACTGAATGAACTGATTTGCAGTAGCAGGGTCGAGTGTTTTCTTTACCATGCGCTCGTATGAAGATGATCGAAGCATGATGATAGCGAGTGCATTGTTCACATGATGGGCGATCGTTCGCACGGTTGTTTGAAACATCTGCACTGCTGCCTGATGTTTTTCCTCCTCCAGTTTCGCCATTTCCCGCTGTTTCATTTCCTGCCGGAACAAATACCGCTCGTAAATTCCGTTGATAAGGATTGGTAGATGGGAGAGTTCGAGTCGTTCTTTGCGGGCATAATCATACGCCCCTAATTTCATTGCATTTACCGCAATTTCTTCCGTTCCGGCGGCTGTCAGCATAATGACAGGAGTGTCAAGTTTCTGTTCATTCATCCATTGCAGGACCTGCAGACCGGTCATGGTGCCGATATGGTAATCGAGAAGAAGAACATCGAACGTTTCGGAGGTCATCATGGAAATACCCGATTCTCCGGTACTTGCAGTTTTTACGACATACTCTCCGCTTGATTCGAGGTCCATTGAGAGCAGATTTGCAAAGGCGACTTCATCGTCTATGATAAGAACGTTGAGCGGTGTTTTCATGATCCCCTGATAATGATAAATAAATTAAGGGCAATACACTTCTTAGTCAAGAGGAATTTATAATTGTAAACAGAGATGGGTTACAAAAAATGGGGAAAGAAAACCTGCCGAAGCAGGTTTTTGCTGCCCTACAAGGATTCGAACCTCGATAAGCAGAGTCAGAGTCTGCTGTCTTAGCCGTTAGACGATAGGGCAATAGTGTATTAAAATAAAAAAATGTCGCGTAAAAATCTACATTCTTTTTCCGGCCGAGCAATTTTTCATTGAAAGGGAAAAAAGAGGTGAGGTCGGCTCATTTTTTTAATGATGCCAGAAGTTTCTGCACGCGATCCTTCGTCTTATCGCTAACCTTTGCCGTGAGGATGATATCGTTCTCATCGTACTTCTGAGCAGTGATCTCGGTCAGTTCGTGCAACAAGGAGATTGTTTTGTAATCCGAATGTGGAAGAGTGATCGTCATCTCCGTGAAGGAAGAATGGATCATTGAGATCAGCAATTCCTTCAATCCCAAAATATTAATGCCGCGGTGAGCGGAGATAAATACGGACGGTTCGTACTTCGATTGAAGATTTTTTATGATCGACCGATCCTCAATCGCATCCACTTTGTTGAAGACATAGATCACCGGCTTTTGCGCAGCGCCGAGATCGTGGATGGTGTTTTTAACAACCTCAATCTGTTCTTCCATTTGCGGATGTGACAGATCGACCACATGTAACAGGATGTCTGCTTCGACGACCTCTTCCAGCGTGCTCTTGAACGAAGCGACAAGATGATGCGGCAGTTTGCGGATAAAGCCGACTGTATCGGTAATCATCGCGCTGGTTGATGAATCCAACGCAACATTCCGCGTGGTGGGATCGAGCGTTGCGAACAGACGGTTCTCCACGAACACGGTGGAATCTGAGAGTGTGTTGAGCAGTGTCGATTTCCCGACGTTAGTGTATCCGACAAGCGAAATATTGTGGAACTCTTTCCGTCCTTTCCGCTGCGTGGTCCGCTGTGTTGCAATCTTTTCCAGTTTTTCCTTCAGTGTGGCGATCCGTTCGCGGATGATGCGCCGGTCCGTTTCGATCTGTGTTTCGCCGGGACCTTTCGTGCCGATGCCGCCGTACTGTTTGGACAAGTGCGTCCACATGCGCGTGAGACGGGGGAGCAGATAATTCAATTGTGCCAACTCCACTTGCGTCTTTGCTTCGTTCGTCTTTGCACGGGAAGCGAAGATATCCAGGATCAATCCACTCCGGTCAAGGATTTTCCGTTCGACGAGTTGTTCCAGATTGCGGACCTGTGCGGGTGAGAGATCGTCATCAAAGATCACCAAGGAGACATTATCATCTTTGCACAGTTGTGCCAGCTGCTCTACTTTCCCTTTGCCGATATAGAATGCGGAATCGAACTTGTCCTTCACTTGCAGGATCTTATGCAGCACATCGGCACCGGCAGTATCCGCCAGCAGCACCAGTTCATCCAGATACTCTTCCTCCTGAAGACGGGTAGTGCTTTTTGTCGCAACACCGACCACGATGGCACGTTCACGCTTTTCTTTTTCCAGATCAATCATATTCAATTGTATTTCTCTTCTCTCATAAGAGAAGTATTCAAATTCTATTATAGAGTTGCAACACTGTTTTGCTTCGTTTCCCGCGCTATGATCATTTCTGCTAACGCCACCAACAGTGCGGCTAGCAAGAAATAACGCCATAATTCAATACCAAAACGGCTTTCCGCAATGGTCTGTTCGATATCGGCATTCGGCGGCAGTTCTTGCAGTGCAGATTCTTCTACGCCGAGCCGTTTCATCATACTGCTGACATGTTCATTGTCAGCAAGTTCGCATTGTGATTCTTCCCGGTGGACGTTAACCGATAGTACAAGTACGGTATCATTCTTTTCCTTCGCCGCATAGATGCCAGCACGGTCTGCGTGTTCAAACGTAAAAAGAGAATGTGAAACACCTTCTGCAGTTGTTCTAACATATGATTCCAGCGGGATCGGACGGTTTTCGGTATCGATCATCTGCAACGATGAGGGAGAAACCGAAGAGCCTCTCTTTATTCCGGCGGAAGAAAATTCAATCCGCTCGCCGGCAAAGTATTCCTGACGTTCGCCGGTGTTGACCGGAGCGGCGAGGTAAAGCACCGATTGGTACAGTAACGGGACGAAAATCCCTTTCAGTGGAAGGTCTGACCAGTCCGCAGTTGCTGGTACGGAGAAACCGAGCACTTTCCCCCGGCCAAGTTCGCGTTGCCAGAGAAAGCTTTTTCCGCTTGTCAGATCGATCACCGTGCGAAGATTGGTTTCCGATACCGCATTCATTGTCGCTGTGATCTGCGGCGATTCGATCGTAACATTTTTCTTCTGCAGACCCTGTTCGAACATTCCCTGGAATATCGGGAACTGCAGATCGGTTTTGTTGAATGTTGCCGGCGACCGATTGATGCGAAGTCCTGCCAATCCGAATGCTTCCAAGTATCTGTAGTGAGCAGAAGTATCCGCAGCGGGGAAGAAGATCACTCCGCCTCCGTTCCGGACGAACTGCGTGAGGAGTTCACTCTGCGGGATCGTCAGTTCTTTTACCCCGGTAAGAATGACCACGTCGTTGTTAGAGAACAGCGATGTGGTTATTCTGGACGGAGGAGCGGCCGTGACGGTGATCGGTGATGAGGGATTTGCCGCTTTCGCAACGGCGAGCGCTGCCGCGATGTATCGTTCAAACGTTTCTTCCGGTGCGATCAGTGCAACGGAGATTTTTTCCGGAATGGTCACGGAGAAAAAGGATTGGTTATCCGGCTCATACAGATCGTCTTCGGATTCTGCGAAGCCGGAGAGAACGCCGGCACGCGACGGGGTGATAGAAAATTCGAGCGTTGTGCTTTCTCCGCCGCCCAGCGATACACTTTTCTGCATCACTTTGTGCCGATCGAACGTTACGGTGACCAGATGATTCGTAACCGGCGACGAACCGTAATTCTTCATCACCACATTCACGGTGAACGGTTTATTCACCTGCAACAGGGAGGGAGGAACCGTTGTTTTTTCGACGGCGATATTCTCTCCCGGTCTGTTCGATAACTGCGTATAGAAGATACGCACCTGCGGTTCGAACAACTGCTCTACCGCTGACTGCGATTTGTTTGCCAACGTGAGCGTAGATCTCTGGCCGTCCGTGATGACATACACTTCCTTGTTATAATTTTTTGATTGCTGCAGCAGTCGTGCGGCAAGCCGCATTCCCTCTTCAATCGTCCTGCGATTGTAACTGACATCTGTTTCTTTTATGAGAGCGGATATTTTTGTCCGGTCCTGCGTTCCTACTTCAGTGGTTGCCTGCGGCAAGTCCGACAGGCGAAGGAAAAACACTTCATCGTTCTCCTGCATAGAGGCGATCACTTGCTGTGCTTGCTGCTGTGCCTGTGAGAGGAATGTCCCCTGTTCGTTATGCAGCTGCATACTTGCTGTATTATCCAGCAGGATGACGAGCGTTGTTGCAGCACGTGAACCGGCTGAGCCGAACGACCCTTTCAACGCCGGACGTGAAAAGGCGAGAACGATCAGCAAAATGAGCAGAGTTCGGAGAATGAGCAACAGCCATTGGCGGACCTTGATTCTGCGGATTTTGTTTCTGTTCAATTCCTTCAGGAATGTGAGAGTGCTGAATTCGATCGTGCGTAGCTTGCGAATATTGAAGAGATGGATCAAGATAGGAATCGCCGCAGCGACGAGTCCGAAAAGCAGGAAAGGATTAAGAAATGTCATTGAAATACAGGTTGTCCAGTGCCGAGGAAGGGAAGTGAAGGCCTACATTTCTATTATTCGGCAACTTGCAGAAATATTAAATTTATTGAGGGATTTTGAAAGTATTGTCGAATTTATACTCCATATCTTCCCTCATTTTCCCTGCTGTTCCTCCAAATGTGGACACGAATTGGACACACTTTTATTGTATCGCACCACCGTTGGTTGTAGGTCAATATACTTTGTTTCCTATAATTTTGCAAAAGTTAATAAGCGCAGTTTTAAGCAAACTATTATATACATTTTCTATTCTCATT
>JBAYJG010000175.1:0-6909 GCA_041665225.1 Bacteroidota bacterium | reverse complement strand
GGGAGACCGCAGTAACGCCGTCGCTTTTTTCGATGCTGAATTTCATCACGGAGAGGAAACTTGGTTCAAGGCCGACCAGAGTAATGTCCGTGCCATGCAGAGTCGTTGTGACTCGAAAATCCTTGTTCGGGATCATTTTTTTTGCCAGATACGCGCTTGTTGCATGAGGGATGGCATAATGGACATGAAGCAGATCAAGCCCTTCAAAGTTGGCAACTTCCACCATCTTACTGGCCAGCGCCGGAGTATACAATGGGAATTCGAAGACGGGATACGACGCCATCTCCACTTCATGATAAAAAATGTTGTTGTCGAATCCGCTGCTCAACCGCATCGGCATAGCGTAACTGATGAAATGGATTTGATGTCCACGTTTTGCGAGTGCTTTCCCGAGTTCTGTTGCTAATACGCCGCTTCCTCCATAGGTAGGGTAGCAGGTTATACCGATTTTCATAGACATTCCTTCTGATGCGTTGATAGAAACTTACGACTAATCGATTGAAGAACCAAACGATATAGCAGTTGCTTAGGGAAGGAAAAAAGATTATGTTTTCCTGTCCCCTACTCCATAACGAAAGGATTTGTTATGAAAAAAAGTTCCCTCATTGTTCTTCTGATCATCACGATATCTATTGCCGGTGCGCAGCAAAAACCGGCTGGAAAGACTCTGCCGGCAAAACCGGCCGAACAGTCATTAGACGTGAATTCAGGGAATGTCTTCGGTGTCATTTTCAGTGATTTCAATTATATAGTGCAGGAGCCGCAAGCGGCGCCGAATTTCAATAAAACGACATCAGGTCGCAATTCCTTCGATTTGCGAAGAGCGCAATTGGGATATGAACAGGCGTTCAATAAGGATTTTTCGATGCGAATCTTGTATGATCCTGCTCTCGCTGCCATGCAAGAAGCATATTTGAATTGGGACAATATTTTTTCACAACACACACTGGTAATCGGTATGATGCACACGTCAGCGGAAAAAACTGCCGAAAAATATTTCGGATACCGGTCGCTTGGAGCATTGGCTTTAGATTATTATGGATTTTCTCAGGAGTTCGATCGGGGGATCAGCCTGAATGGGAAATTCGATCCGCAGGGGAGCATATACTACACACTGGCGATAGGGAATGGAAGCGGCATTGGAGCGGAAACGAATAAACTGAAGAAATATTATTTTACGTTTGGTATGGTACCTGCAAAGGGAAGTGTAGCAGAACTTTATGCTGATTTTGAGAATTTCAGTTTAGGAAGAAGCGCGATTACAGCCAAAATCCTTTTTGCAATGACTTCACTTACTTCGTCTTTTGGTGCGGAGGGATTTTACCGGTTGAACCGGAAATTCGCCGGAACAAAAGATGTGAATCCTGCCGGCGGTTCGTTGTTTGCCTGGTTTGAATTGATGAAATCGATAAGAGGAGTCCTTCGAGCTGATGTGGTGGACGGAGATCTCAATAATTCCGGAAATGATATCACCAATCCGAGCTATCGGCAAGTCTATGTGAATGTCGGACTGGATTATTCTCCGATTGCTGCCGTGCACGTGATCCCGAATATTGCGTATGTAAAAGAATTAAAGAAGGACAAAGGACCGGACATTGCGGACTACATATTCGCACGGTTAACAACGGCGGTGTATTTTAAATAATGGAAGAGATATATTCTTCCGTGAAGGCGGAATGTTCGGCGCAAATCAAAGTGGAAGGTTCCCGATTCATTGCAGACCTCTTCCCGGCGGCACACGAGGAAGAGGCAGAAGCAAAACTGGATTCAGTACGAAAAAAGTATTTTGATGCAACACATCATTGTTATGCCTACATCATCGGTGCGGAAAGGGCTCGCCAGCGCTATTCCGATGATGGCGAACCATCCGGCACCGCGGGAGTAAAGATTATCTCCGCTCTTCAGGCGAAAAATCTCTCTGATACGCTGCTTGTTGTAACAAGATATTTCGGGGGGACGAAGCTTGGCGTTGGGGGATTAGGGCGGGCATATTTTGAAGCGGCGGAACACGGGATCGCTGCAGCAACGATTATGACGAAGGCGCTCGTGCAGAAAGTCCACATTGCATTTCCATTCTCAGAGACCAATCCGGTAATGAACATCATTCACTCGCGAAAATTGAAGATCGCTTCGACTCACTACACGGAAGATCAAACGCAGATAACACTGCATCTGTTGCCGTCAAATGTTTCGGTTGTGCTGCAGCTGATGACCGATGCAACACGAGGAATCGCAAAGTTCACTCTTGGCAGTTCAACAACGGTGGTCTGGCCATGATCGATTCGGTATTCCTTCTCTTCGTTGGAATTATTGTAGGAATGTTTGGCACTCTTGTCGGCGTCGGCGGCGGATTTATCGTTGTTCCTCTCCTTACAATGGCGTACGGACAATCTCCGCAGGTGGCCGTCGGTACATCCCTCTGCATTGTGGCGTTGAATGCTCTTTCCGGGACCACGGTCTATATAAAACAGCACCGTGTAGATTATCGGGCTGGTGTTTCATTCTCGCTTGCCACAATTCCCGGATCATTTCTTGGTGCATATCTTCTTCAGCAAGTATCGGCGGCAGCATTCGATATCGGTTTCGGAATTTTGATCCTCATGATCGCTTCGTATATGATATGGTCCAAACGGAATGAACAGATACAGAATGTGCCGCCCCAACCTGCCGGTGCACACCGGTATTCAATGACGCTGGGGACCGTGATCAGTTTTTTCGTCGGATTTATTGCGAGCATGGCGGGTATCGGCGGCGGTGTTGTGCACGTTCCGGCAATGATCTATCTGCTCAAATTCCAACCATACATTGCTATTCCCACGTCGCATTTCATCCTGGCAATTTCTGCGACATTTGCCGCAGCCAGTCATGGACTTGTAGGCAAAGTCGCATGGGATTTCGTTCCATTTCTCGGCATCGGTGCGATCATTGGTGCGCAGGCAGGGGGACACTTGTCACATAAGATAAAAGTAAAATGGATTTTGTGGGGATTGATCCTGGCGTTGGTAATGGTTGCCATTCGGTTGATCGGGAAACACCTTTAAAACACGAACAACGTTTTCATCAAACGTTGTTCGGTTCTGCTCAAGTAATCTTCAATAGCTATTTTTTCTTCGAACCTTTCACAACCTCTTTTGTTTCCATAGCGATCATCAATTCCTCGTTGGTTGGAATGACGAACACCGTAGCGGGGGATTTTGGAATGCTGATCGCTTTTTCCTTCTCCTTGGAATTATTCGCGGCTTTGTCGATCTCAATGCCGACATATTCCAGGTTTTCACAGATCGCTTTCCGCACATCGGGAGCATTCTCACCAATGCCGCCGGTGAAGACCAACGCATCAATTCCTCCAAGCGCAGCAATGTAGGATCCGATATATTTTTTCACACGGTAACAGAACACATCGAATGCAAGTTTTGCCTTTTTGTTCCCGTCGTTCATTTCCGTGATGATCTCCCGCATATCGCTGCTGACACCTGAAATGCCCTGCAATCCGCTGTGTTTATTCAATAATGTATTTGCTTCGGAATAGTTCAATCCTTCCTTTGCCATAACATACAGAATTACTGAAGTGTCGATATCGCCGGATCGTGTTCCCATCAGCAATCCTTCCAGAGGGGTGAATCCCATCGAAGTATCTATGGAAATCCCTTTATCGATCGCCGTGATGCTGCATCCGTTCCCAAGATGACAAGTGATGATTTTCAGTTTCTTAATATCTTTCTTCAGCAGGTCACTGGCCCGCTGGGCAACATACGCATGGCTTGTGCCGTGGAAACCGTACCGGCGAATCTTATACTGGCTGTAGAGTGAATAGGGGATACCATAAATGTATGCGTGCGGCGGCATTTCATGATGAAACGCTGTGTCGAATACTCCCACCTGCGGGATATTCGGCAGGTGCGTCTGACAAGCATTGATGCCGCGCAGATTGTGTGGATTATGCAAAGGAGCGATCTCAAAATTGTCCCGGATCCCTTTGATCACGCTTTCATCGATCATTACCGAACCGGTAAATGTTTCGCCGCCGTGGACCACACGGTGTCCCACAGCATGGATCTCATCCTTGGTCGTGATCACCCCGTGGTTCTTACTGAGCAATACGGCAAGAATATATTCGATCGCTGTGGTGTGATCCAGAATATCGCCTGATATTTTAATCTCATCACCATCTGCACGTGTATTCGTGAGCACAGCACCGCTCATTCCAACGCGGTCAACAACCCCTTTGGCGAGGAACGCTTTTTTATCGACATCAATTAACTGATACTTGACTGAAGAGCTTCCGCAATTTAAAACTAATATGTTCATATTTTCTTTCCATGTTCATCGTATTTAAAGAATCCTTCGCCCATCTTTTTCCCCAGCTTTCCTTTCCGCACCATCTGCCGCAGCAGCGGGCAGGGACGGTATTTCGCTTCGCCGAGTTCATGGAAGAGGGAATCCATCCATGCCAGCACTTCGTCGAGTCCCATCATGTCCGCCAGTTCCAGCGGACCGTAACGAAACTCATAGCCAAGTCGCATGGCAGTATCAATACTTTCCGCCGAAGCGACCCCTTCCATTAAGATGTACATCGCTTCGTTCAAAAGAGGAATAATGATACGAGTCGTCACAAATCCCGGATACTCGAATACTTCAATTGGTGTTTTGCCTAACCGCTGTGCGAGTCTCTGGATTGCATGAAACGTATCGTCGGAAGTTTTCATACCGCGCACAAGTTCCACGAGCGGGACTTTCGGTACCGGATTGAGAAAATGCATGCCGATCACTTTGTCCGCGCGTTTCGTGGATGAAGCGAGCTTTGAAAGATTAAGCGTAGATGTATTTGACACAAGGATGGTATTCGGCGAACAGAGTTGGTCCAATTCATGGAACAGTTTCCGTTTCAGTTCGAAATTTTCGTCCACCGCTTCGATGATGATGGGAATGTCTGCCACCGCTGAAATTTCTATTGTTCCTTTGATCCTTGAAAGGATCGCGCGCTTTTCGCTTTTGGTCATTGTCCAACGATGGATGTCGTTGTCCAGCGATTCTTCCATCGATTTAATCTGGTGGGCGAGCCGTTTTTCCGATTTTTCGATTGCAATCACTTCAATGCCGGCAGTTGCGATGGATTGAGCAATGCCTTGTCCCATCACGCCCAGTCCAATTACTGCGATCGTGTGGAATCCATCTGAATCTTTTTTTGAGAGTTGAATATCACCGAGGATTTCTGAGAATTGAGAAGTTGTCATAATCTTTCTTAATATGATTATTGCACACCGGGTTAGACCGGTTCGAACAATGTTGTTTTCCACCGGAAATATCGCAATTTCTGCGCCAAGTTTCTAAACATATTTTAATAAGGGGAAGTTTGGATTTTTAGACTAAAAAGACCTATATTAGTCTTGTAAGAAGAACGGCGGAAACAATTTTGTTCGCAACATTGTTAATTATTTCGAGTTCTTCTATTTTTTTGGAATGAAATAGGACTACACCAGTCGTATTTAAGAATGCTGAAATTATCGAAAAAAGTTGAATATGGTTTGATCGCGATCCGGCACATTGCATCGGTGAACAATCATATCTCCACCGTGAAAGAGATATCCGAGAAGTATTCGATACCATCGGATGTGCTGGCAAAGGTAATGCAGAAACTGACGAAGGGAAAACTTATCACCTCGTACCAAGGAGCAATGGGCGGGTACACTCTTGCTCGCCGTGCAGATGAGATCTCTGTGATGAATGTGATCTCAGTAATCGAAGGGAGCCAGGTCAGTATCACGCAATGTTTCACTGATGAACCGGAAAGCTGTTCCATCTATTTAAACTGCACCATCAAGAACCCGCTCGGGAAGATTCAGCATAATCTGGAACATGTTTTTAATTCCATGAAAGTGTCGGAGATCGTTTGATGCGCAACACTCCCATCTATATGGACTACCATGCAACGACACCGGTGGATAAACGTGTGCTGGATGCAATGCTCCCATTCTTCACAGAACATTTCGGCAATGCGGCTAGTCTGCAACATCGATTTGGTTGGATCGCAAAGGAAGCAGTGGATATTGCCCGCAGAAAAATTGCAAATGCTCTTCACGTACAGTCGGGAGAGATCTTTTTTACCAGCGGCGCTACGGAAGCGAACAATCTCGCCATCAAAGGTATTGCAGAAGCATATCGTTCAAAAGGAAATCACATCATCACAACGCAGATAGAACACAAATGCGTTTTGGAGTCATGCAAGAAATTGGAAAAAACGGGATGGGATGTTACATACCTTCCTGTTGATGCAACAGGCAAAGTCAGTGTAACAGATCTTGAACGGTCGATTACACCTGAAACTGTTTTGGTCTCCATAATGGCTGCCAACAACGAGATCGGCACAGTTCAACCGTTGGAAGCGATAGGAGCGGTCTGTGAAAAACATGGAGTACTCTTTCACACGGATGCGACACAGGCTGTCGGCAGAATTCCACTTGATCTGCAGGGGATGAATATTCATTTGCTGTCGTTTGCCTCGCATAAAATCTACGGACCCAAAGGTGTCGGCGCGCTCTATATTCGTTCTAAGAATCCGCGTGTGGCGATCGAAACGCAGATGCACGGTGCGGGACATGAGCATGGACTTCGCTCCGGTACGTTGAATGTTGCAGGGATTGTGGGATTTGCGAAAGCAGTGCAGATCGCAATGGATGAGGCGGAAGTAGAGAATGGCAGACTGTTCCGGCTACGAAATCGTCTTCAAGAGCGTCTGACATTAATAGAAAATATTTCAGTCAACGGATCGGCCGAGCATCGATTGCCGAATAATCTGAATGTAACCTTCCACGGCGTCTCTGCGGATCAGATCATGACAGAAATGACCGATGTTGCTGTTTCTGCCGGCTCCGCATGCACGTCGGAAGAGATTGGAGAGATCCGGTACTC
>JBAYJG010000174.1:0-6913 GCA_041665225.1 Bacteroidota bacterium | reverse complement strand
TTGAAAAAGGTTCTGCTTCGCTGGAGATAAAGAGGATATTAAGGGGTTTGGACATACTTCCCAATCTTTGTGAAGGAATTGCGTAACTGAACAAAGATACGGAAATTATGCGGAATTTACAAGGTTTACTGCCGGAAAGGTGTGAAAAGGAAAAAATTATTCCACACCTTCTTCTATTACATAAGAAAAATTACCACGGTTCCCCCAGCCATTGTTCGTAAATGGACTTCTGCTGGTCGGTCGGCTTTGGCACCTTTCGCACAATGAAATTCGGCGTCCTAACGTTTTCCAGCGTGAGCGTTACTTGCTTCAGTTTATCATTCCGGAAAAGATGGATCGTCACTTCGGAACCCGCTTTCATTGCGGCAATGCGTTCGTTCAGTTCTACAGAACGGACACGGAATCCATTCACTGCTGCGATCTCGTCGTTGATCTCCAGCCCGGCTCGTTCAGCGGGCGAACCGGGAGTAACATTGGTGATTTTGGTCTTGTCACTCATATCTTGTGTTGAGATTCCCAATCCCGGTTTCGGCAGGGAGTCGAGCGACACCACTTCCAACCCGGCGTAGGAGAGTGTTTTCTCCCACGGCAACGGAACGGTGGAATAGAGGTAATCCCGGAAGAACTCTTTGAAACTCCCGCCGCCGAATTCTTCACAAACTTTTTGGAAGTCCGCATTCGTAAATCCCTTGGTCAACGGGAAACGGTGGTACATCGTCCGCATCACATCGTCCAGAGAATGTGCATTGGTGGAACGGTGGCGGATCTCAAGATCCAGCAGCAGGCTCAGATACGATCCTTTGCTGTAATAATCAGTTTCGGCATTCTGGGAGTTCTGCCGTCCGCGCCAGTATTTAATCCACGCATCGAAACTTGCATCGGCCAGCGGCTGAACGCGGTTGCCGAAGCGCAGCCGCTCGTTGTTCACCATCTGATTGATGTTCTCGATGAATTTTTTGGCATCGTTGAATTTTGCTCGCACCAGCAGCAAGTCGTCGTAATACGACGTCGTTCCTTCACTGATCCATAATTCCTCTGAGTAGTTCTCCCTGGAAAAATCGTATGGAGCGATCGCTTTGGGGCGGAGTTGTTTTACATTCCACGTGTGGAAATATTCATGGGACACCAGTCCGAGAAATCCTTTATACATTTGCGGATTGGAAAAGACAAAGGGACGGGTTCCCATGATGGTGGAATTGATATGCTCCGTCCCGCCGCCGGCATTCGGCTGGCAGTGGATCATGAAGACGAATTTCTTGTACGGCAAATCTCCCCAGAACTCCTTATTCGCAATGACGATCTTCGTGAAGTCATGCACCAGCAGATCGGCATCCCATGTCCCGTCGCCGTAGATGCAGATAATGTGTTTTTTCCCATCCACAAAGAATTCGATCTCATG
The DNA here is from genome assembly GCA_041665225.1 of Bacteroidota bacterium. Classification (GTDB taxonomy): domain Bacteria; phylum Bacteroidota; class Ignavibacteria; order UBA10030; family UBA8401; genus UBA8401. The sequence goes on along the minus strand of JBAYJG010000174.1, from coordinate 5,514 downwards.
CTGGTTTCCAATTTCCAGAGGACAATCTCCGAAATACTCGAAGTTCGGCGCGGTATACGTGAACGGAGATCCCTCCACGTCATCAAGTCCCGTCGTCACATTCCAGTTCCCGAAGGGATGCACATTCAGTTGAAGCGGAGAGTTCTTCAAATCATCCACATACATAAAAACGGATAACGGATCGACGAACGCATGCTCCCCGGTCAGTTCCCGCGTACGCATATTGAATTCGTTGGCGTACACTTTGTAATGCGCTGTGACTGTTTTGGCATTTCCTTTGTCGATTCGCCACGTATCCTTATCGGTTTTCCGGAATGGAAGAGGATGCTGGTGTTCGTCCGTGACAGTGAATTCCTGAACGCCGCCGGAAAAATCCAGCAGGAGATACCGTCCGGTCCGCCACGCGGGCATGTGCAGATCAACTGTTGTAGGAGTATACCCGGTGATCAGGATCTCCACTTCGAACAGATGCGTCTGAGGTTTGGACATGGAGAGCGAGTATCGGATGGAAGGCTGTGCGTTGGACATAAGTATGAGTACTGCTGTAAGAAACAGGATTATTTTCATTGAACTGGCGTTGGTAAGTAATCGGTAATTGTGAATAATCTACAGAAAGTGATATCCCGTCGCAAGCGAAAATCCTCAAGAAAAAACTGTTGACAAACAAATGCACCTTCTCTATATTTGTAAGAGAAATTCATCAAAGACAAGGAGCAACAAGTATAGATTTTTTGTTAAAGGTTGTGGGTCAGCGTAAGTTTGTATGACACCTTTAACGTTTATACTCGTTGCTTTTTTATTGTACCGAACGTGAAAAGGAACTTCCAATTCATGGTTCGGTATTTTTACTTTATGATTAACAAAATTCTCGCATGTTTGGCAGTTGTTGCTGTGGCACTTTCGGCACAGAACTCATCACTGTATCCGGATGTGAAACTGCTCCAATCGGACGACCGGGGGATCACGGTAGAATTCCGTCCCCGGTATAGCGATAACAAAAAGATTGTTTCCGGATCGACAGTATTTCAACTACCACAGTTCGCATTCTCTTCCGCTGCACCGCTGAATCGTCCCGGGCAGGAAGATATTCGGACCAGGGTTCTGTCTGTCGCATTTCCAACATCTAGGGGCAATAGCGTTACTGTGATCGCGGCGGATTTTGAAACGATCACCGGATTTTCGCTCGCCCCCGTGCCTTTCATTGAGCCGACAGACTCGTACGGCACAATCAAACGCTCGTACAAGACGGAGTATCTGTCGAAGGATCGGTTCTTTCCTGAACAGATCGCCGAAGTGCGCGACATCGCCGCAGTGAGAGGAATTCTCGCTGGCAATCTTATCATCGCACCATACCAATTCCAATCATCGTCTGGTACGCTGAAACGGTACTCACGGATTGTGGTCCGAATAGATTTTGGTCCACAAACCACGGCATTCGTTCCCACCGGCAATGATGCCTGGGCACAAGCATCGATCCTGAACTTTACTGCGGCGAAGAAGTGGACTGCATTTCAGCGGCCGGCAAAAATTACTGCTGTTAACTCCAATCTCTCTTCTGGCACCTGGGTGAAAGTGGAAGTCGCAGAAGACGGGATGTATAAGATCGATGCAGCATATCTCCGTGCTGTTGGAATTGATCCGTCAGCACAATCAATTACGGACGTGAAGATCTTCGGCGCTGATGGACGCGTTATTCCGGAAAATCTCTCTGCACCACGGCCTGCGGACTTACCGCTGGTTCCAGTGGAATATGTCGATAAGGACAAGGACGGGGTGTTCGATGCAGAGGATTATATTCTATTCTATGGTCAGGGTGTGACAGGATGGAATTACGCGTCGTCTGTGAAACTGTTCACGCATTACGGCAATCCATACACGTTTAGTAATTATTATTTCATCTGTGCCGGTGGCGCTGCATCGGCGAAGAGCATGGATTCGGTCCGCATCACGACAGCGACAACGGGAAGTCTTCATCGCACTCCCGGCAAAGTATTTTTTGATGAGGACAAATTCAATTTTGATCAGTCCGGACAGGAGTGGGTAAGTTCGCCGCTCAATCCCGGAGAATCCAGGACTGTCAGCACGAGACTGTTCGGCCGCGTTCCAGGAACGCCTGTTACGTACCGCTATCTTGTTTATGCGCGAGCAGCTGAGTCAACCACCATGTCTGTCGATGAATCAGGACAGGCGCTGCAGACAGCAGCGTTCGGCATCGTGGATTTCGATACCTATTATTACTTTGCATACCCCGTCGAATTACTGAGGACGATCACGCCATCGCTTGTGGATGCCTATCAGCGCAGCAATGTAAAATTCAAATACAATTCCGCCAGTAATATCTCCACTGCATACATCGGCTGGTTGAGGATCTTCTATACGCAGCAACTGACAGCAACGAATAATATGCTGACTTTTTATTCGCCGGATACCACGGGTGTTGTGGAATTCGATGCCGACGGATTTTCCAGCAACGATGTTGCGGTGTATGAGATTTCAAAGCCGAATGCAACGCGGAAAATACTCTATCAGTTGCAGCAGCAGTCTGGTGCGCTCACATTCAAGGATACACTTTCCATTGGATCGATCCATCGTTATTGGATAGGTACACCGGATCAGTATAAAACTCCGAAATCGTTTGTTAAATTACCAAATTCAAATCTTCATGCGAACAACGGCGCCGAATTCATCATTATCAGTCACAACGATTTTAAGAGCGAAGCGAACCGACTGAAACAGCATAAGGAATCTCTGCCGGGGAATCGGAAACTCTCCACAGTCGTTGTTGATGTTGATACGATCTTCAATGAATTCGGTATCGGCATGCCGGATCCGACCGCGATCAGGGATTTTCTCCGCTATGCGGTTGAACACTGGAGTGTACGGCCAAACTATGTGCTCTTTTTCGGCGACGCAAGTTATGATTATCGCAGTATCCTGAACAATGACCGCTCCTGGGTTCCAACGTACCAAACGCCGGAATCAAACATCAAGATCAGCACCTATTCGGTGGAAGATTACTTCTCGTACCTCGATCCGGCAGCCAGCACAACAGTCACCATCGCCCACGGACGTCTTGCGCCACGGACGAACGCTGACGCCAAATTGTTGGTAGATAAGATCATCCACTATGAAACAACGCTGCCCAAAGGGCAGTGGAAGAATATGATCACGCTCGTGGCGGATGATTTGTGGACGCCGACCAGCACGGAAATTGAGCATACACAGCAGACGGAAGTGCTAGCCGGTATCGCAATGAGCAAAGATTTCGATATCACGCGGATTTATGCTGAAGAGTATCCCACGGTCTTCACCTCCTCAGGAAGAAGGAAACCGGAAGTGCGGAAGGCGATTCTCGATCAGGTGAACGGGAAAGGAACTGTGCTGCTGAATTATGTCGGTCATGGGAATCCGAAAGTGTGGGCGCATGAAAGTATCCTTACGCTGGATGATACGCGGAGCCAGTTCGTTAATAGGGAGAAACTCCCGTTCATCGTTGCAGCAACCTGCGATTGGGGGCGGTTCGAAGAAGCAGGCGAGCCGAGTTCCGCAGAAGAAGTATTGCTAAACAAGAATGGCGGTGCAATCGGCGTCCTGAGCGCGACGCGTGCCGTATATTCCAGCGAGAATGCGCTGACCAACCAGCGGTTCTACAATTATCTGTTCTCCGGCAAGCCAACCCTCCGGTTCGGCGATGCATACATGCTGATGAAGAACTCCTTATCCGAAATAACATATTTAGAGAATAAACAAAAGTATTTTCTGCTTGGCGATCCGACGCTGTCGCTTGCTGCTCCGAGCGGCAAGATTGTTGTTGATTCGCTATTGACTGCATCGGGAGCACAGACGGATACGCTCCGCGCTCTGGAAAAGATCACCATCAAGGGAACGGTGCGGGATAGTGCCAATGCAGTGGTGACAGGATACAACGGCACAGCATTAGTGTCCATTTTTGACGCGGAACGGCGTGTGAGTATCGCTTCAATGGGTGGTTGGACTTACGATGAGAACGGTGCACTCATTTATAACGGTGAGGCGAGCATCACGAATGGTTCTGTAACGGCATCGTTCATCGTTCCGAAAGATATTTCCTATACGAATCTGAACGGACGGATCACGCTGTATTTTTCAAATGCTGATGCCGATGGCAGGGGATATGACCGGAGTTTCATCGTTGGAGGCTCGAATGCGAATGCAGTCCCCGATAGCATTGGTCCGGAAATTTCGATCTTTTTGGATAATACGAATTTCCGGTCAGGCGATGTGGTGACGGAACACCCGAAACTGTTCGTTGCATTGAAAGACAGCAGTGGGATTAATTCTTCCACCAACAGCATCGGTCACCGCCTGGAGGCGTGGATTGACGGCAATGCGAAAAGCATCGATCTGACAGAATATTATAAGGGAACGATCGACAGTTATCAGGAAGGTGCGGCGGAATATGTGCTGGAAAATCTCTCGCAGGGAAATCATTCCATCAAGGTTCGGGCATGGGATGTGCATAATAATTCTTCCACGGCAGAATCGTTCTTTATTGTTGCAGCCAGCAATACACTCTCCATTCAGCATCTCTATAATTTCCCGAATCCTGTCACGACATCGACGGCGTTCACCTTCCAGCACAATCAGAGCCTGCCGATCGATGTGACCATCACCATCTATACGGTTGCAGGGAGAGAGATTCACAAGATCGAGCGGCGGGCATTGCCGGACCGTTTTGTAAAGATCGACTGGAACAGGGTGGATTCCGACGGCAGTGAAGTGGGAAACGGGGTGTACTTCTATAAAGTCAATGCAACAACGATTGATGGCAGGTTCACCAGCGAGGCGATCGGGAAAATGGCCATTGTTCGCTGACCGGTATCACTCTGTGCTCTGTGGCATCGTTGGGAAAAAAGATGATTATTAACTATATTTATATGATTCAATCAATTGAGGAGTAATAAATGAAAAAGCTGTATGGTGCAGTTGGTCTGTGCTTCATTGCTATAGGTATGGTACAATCGGTCTATGGACAAGCAGGTTCATCGGCGGTACCGTTTTTAATGATTTCTCCCAACTCCAGGGCGAGCGGTATGGGCGAGTCCGGGACAGGGCTTGCGGATGATGCCGCATCCATCCATTGGAATCCGGCGGGTTTGGCATTTCAACACGGCGGCGAGGTCAGCATTACCCACTCAAATTGGCTCCCGCAATTCAATCTATCCGACCTATTCTATGATTATTTTAATATCAAACAGGAAGTGCCGGATTACGGCGGGACATTTGGTTCGAGCATTACCTATTTAAACCTGGGTGAATTCATCATCACATCCGAAAAGGATCCGACAGAGATCGGACGGTTCAAAGGATTTGAAGTAGCGGTTACAGCAGGGTACGGTACGCAATTGACGGACGATATTGGTATCGGAACGAACCTGCGCTTCATCAATAGCAGTCTTTCACCAATCGGTACTGCGCAGGAACAGGGAGACGGCATCGCGAACACGTTCAGTTTTGATATCGGTTTCCTCTATA
>JBAYJG010000173.1:0-6920 GCA_041665225.1 Bacteroidota bacterium | reverse complement strand
TTTCCTGACCAGGCAGTGATATGATTAATTCGGAGCGCGACACGCTGCAAGGCACCCTCGGTCATCTTCTTTTCGATCGCGGATTTGTCGATGCTTTCTGCCGTCATCAATCGGCGAAGTTCCAGCGTTACTGTCTCTAGTTTAGCACGAAGGTCGATCTGTTTCTTCTGCATATCAAAGGAGATTTTTTCAAACTGGTCCTGCTGTGTATCGGTCAGGTTCAATTCCTTGGGCATCGGACAGTCGCATTGTGGCTGTGCTGCGACAAAGGAAACGAATGCGAGTATCACAAAGGAGGAGAGCAAAAATACTTTTTTCATATCGACCTCTTTACGTTAGTGAATGATATTGGGGTCTTGTGTGTTGTTGGCTTTTTGACACGACTGTGCAGGGAAAGTTTAACATTGAATTGTACTCAACCTTTAATTATTTTATGAAAAGAAACGTGACCATCAGACAATTCCACATATACGCCGCAATCGGTTTTGCGGTCGTGCACTCCGGCTGCGCAGTGTATGATCCCATAGCAGATTATACAAAACAACGGTACACAAATGTCGTTTCGTACTTCAATACGTACTATAATGCACAACGGTTGTTCAGCGATGCTGAATCCGAAGTCCTGAAGGCACGCAGAGAGTTACTGGAACGTGGATCGACGACAAAAGCGTTGACCATCCCCGCTACCGCCCGTCAAAAATTTCAGGCATCCATCGAGAAAAATTCAAAAGTGCTGTCATTCTATCCTGATTCAAAGTGGGTTGATGATGCGTTGTTGATGATTGGGGAGTCGTATTTTTATATGGAGGATGATGTTCGTGCGGAACGAAAATTCCTTGAGCTGGCGACACAGTTTCCGCACAGTGAACTCATTCCTGAGTCTCAATTATGGTTGGGGAAGAGTCTTCTCCGACAAAAAAAGACAGAGGAAGGGATGAAACAGCTGGAAGATGTCTATGCAAAAACTGTGGATGGAGATGATGAACTTGCAGGACAGTCCGCCTACGAAATGGGACAATACTACTTTGCCCGTCAGGAGTATTCTCTCGCTGAAAAACAATATTCTTTAGCTGCAGAAAAAGTTTCCGATGATGAGCTAAAAACACAAATCTATTCTCAAATCGGGAAATGTTTCTCTGCTTTGCAACAATACGAAAAGGCGGAAGAGGCGTTTTCCCGTGCCGCCCAAGTATCGCCGGTCTATGCACTGTTATTCCAGGCGCGGTTGCAGCAAGTAAAATCCATTGCGTATCAAAAGAAATATGATGAAGCGTTACAGTCGCTGCAAGACATGTTGAGAGACAGTAAGAACAAAGAGTTCAACGGCATTATTCATTTTGAAACGGCAAACATTTTGAACCTGTCGGGCAATACTGCGGCTGCTGTGGAAAAATTTCGATATGTCGATACGACGTTCGCGCGGTCCGATGAAGCGGCTCGTTCATATTTCTTTCTCGGCACATATTATGAGAATACCGCATTGATGTATGATTCTGCACGGGTGATGTACAATAAGGCAAAGGTGGAATTTTCGGGTTCTGAGATTACCGCCATGGCTACTTCCAGGGCGGATATGTTCAATAAATACGCGGCATTAAAGAAGGATCTGTTCCGATTCGATTCACTCTATATCTATGAAGCGTTCAGGACGGAACAGTCGGATTCTATCGCAAGGGCAGCGAAGGACACTCTTGTGAAAAAAGATACCCTTCTTGTTCGAGAGGAAACTCAATCGAAAAAGAATGTTAAATCTGTTGCTGCACAGTCTGTGAAGGACAGCATTGCCGTGCTTGATTCGCTTCGACAAAAAGAACGGCTGAATCGAGAACAGCAGCGAAAGACGATGCTTGATTCACTTCAACGATCGATTATCCGTACAAAGTTTGAGCTTGGCGGACTGTTCTATCTGGAGATTCAACAGCCAGATTCTGCCATTGCCTGGTTGAACGATGTTGTACGGAACTATCCGAAAAATCAGTTTGCGCCCCGTGCATTGTATACGATTGCGGAAATTTATCGTACGGTCCAAAAACGAAGTGCAACAGAATTGGAATCGGTCTATCAGGAAATCATCAGCGCATATCCTGAATCTCCGTATGCGAACGAAGCACGAAAAAGTATAGGGATTCCTGTTGTTATTACGGAAAAGGATACAGCACAGATGCTGTTCGAATCGGCAGAAATCATGTCCGAATCTTCGAACTATGATGCGTCGATCCGTGCCTGCAAAATCATCGCAGAGAAATTTCCGGGATCTCAGGTCGCTCCGAAAGCATTGTATACCGCAGGATGGCATTATGAGAATTCATTGAAGAACAATGACAGCGCATATGCCGTTTATCAGCGTTTGATCGCAGCATATCCTGCGTCAACGTTTGCGGCTGCAGTACGGGCAAAAGTGACGGAAGTGGAAAATGAACGAAAGCGTATTGAACAGGAAAAACAGAGTGAGATCGAAGCACAGAAGATAAAAGAGCAGCAAGAAAAAGCTCAACAGGAAAAGGAAGTACAAGAAAAAGAAACAAAAACAGGGAAAGAAAAGAAGGTTGAACCTGTTACCACAGATTCTCTCTCAATTCCGAAAATGAAATTATGAAGCAAGAAATCGTTACGATCCATTCATTCGAACACCTTACCGCCGAGATTCTTGAACTGACCTTCGTTTCAGACTATCTTTCTGCCATTGCAAAGCCGGGACAGTTCATCAACATTCGCGTGGATAATAATTTTCCATTGCTGCGGCGTCCGTTCAGCATCTTCAATGTTGATGGGAACAAGATATCGATCGTTTTCAATGTGATCGGGACCGGGACAAAAATGCTGGCGCGGAAACGGGTGGGAGATACCATCGACATCGTTGGCCCGTGCGGAAATAGTTTCCTGTCGTTCGTTGACGGTTCATTCGATACTGCAGTTTTTGTTGCCGGCGGAATCGGTGTCGCACCTTTTACCTTTTTTACAAAACACTTTCCGCAGGGGAAAAATTTGATGACGTATGTTGGCGGGAGACACAAGGAATTGATCGTAGAAAAAGGATTGCGCAATGTGAAGGTCGCGACAGATGACGGGAGCATGGGATTCCACGGCACCGTTCTCGATCTGATCAAAGATGATCATGCGAAAAACAAGTACGGCACTATGAGATTCTTCTTATGCGGTCCAACCCGGATGATGAAAGCGGTCGCCGATTATGCACATGAACATGGTGCATCGTGTTATGCATCCCTTGAATGTGACATGGCATGCGGTATCGGCTTATGCCAGGGCTGCAATATTGAGATGGCCGGCGGCGATAAAAAATACAGACTGGTCTGCAAAGAGGGGACCATTTTTGAAACCCAGAGCGTGAAATTATGATACAAGAGTCCTTCAAACTCAGAAATGTAGAATTTAAAAACCGCATTCTCGTTGCATCAGGCACATTCGGATACGGAGATGAAGTTCCGGACCTGGTGGATATCGCAAAACTGGGCGGTATTATGACGAAATCCCTTTCGATGAAACCACGGGACGGCAATCCGAATCCCCGCATCGCGGAAACGGCGAGCGGAATGCTGAACTCCATCGGATTGGCAAATATCGGCGTGCATAAGTTTATTGCCGAGAAACTTCCGACATTAAAGAGACATGATACAAAGATCATTGCGAACATTGCTGCGAGCAGTGTCGAAGAGTACTGCGGCGTGCTGGAACTTCTGGATGTTCAGGATGGAGTGCACGGATTTGAGATAAATGTTTCCTGCCCGAATGTGAAGGAAGGTGGACTGAGTTTTGGTACGGACGTGAAACTTGTTTCACTCATTACCAAAGAACTTCGTCGAAGGACTCAGAAACCTCTTATTGTAAAATTGACTCCCAATGTTACTCATATTTCTGAATTTGCTCGAGCCTGTGAAGCAGAAGGAGCGGATGCTGTTTCCGTGATCAATACAGTCATCGGAATGGCGGTAAACATTAATAAACGTTCCCCGAAGATTGCAACGACAACCGGAGGTCTTTCAGGCCCTGCCATTAAACCGATCGCGTTGGCAAAGGTGTACGAGACGGTTAATGCGGTGAAGATCCCCGTGATCGGCATCGGCGGCATCGTCAGTTGGGAAGATGCTGTTGAATTCTTTATTGTCGGTGCATCGATGGTGCAAATCGGTACGGCAAATTTCATCAACCCTTCCACCGGTGTGACCGTCGCTGAAGGTGTAAAACAGTATTGTGGACAAAACGGAATTGATGATGTGTCAAAATTGGTGAAATCACTCCGGACCAACAAGAACGTTTCCATTGTAGATTCCTGGTTGTAAACCTTCCAGTATGCAAACGCAACGATGAAACCCACTCTCGATTTCTTGTATTCACTCCATATTTTCGGAATGAAACTTGGTTTACGGAACATCAGAGCGCTGCTCCGTTCCATCGGCAACCCTCATCGTTCGTTCAAAACTATTCACATCGCAGGGACCAATGGGAAGGGATCGACAAGTTCCATGATCGCCGCGATTCTTACAGCAGCTGGTTATAAAGTTGGACTCTACACATCTCCTCATCTTGTTCATTTCAATGAACGGATCCGCATCAACGGCGAAATGATTTCGGATGCCGACATCGTCCGCTATACTGCGCAATTGCAAACTCAGATCATCAAACGGAAAGCGACGTTTTTTGAGGCAACGACAGCCGTTGCATTTAAATATTTTGCAGACCAAAACGTAGATATTGCTGTCATCGAAACTGGTTTGGGAGGAAGGCTGGATTCGACAAACGTTTTGAAGCCTGTCGTTTCTGTGATCACCTCTATTGGAAAAGACCACACTGAGCAACTAGGAAAGACCATCCGTGCAATAGCAACAGAAAAAGCCGGAATCATCAAACGGCATGTCCCGGTGGTAATCGGCAAGCTCTCCGGTTCAGCAAAAAGGGCGATCGGAAGGCTCGCAGAGGAGCATGGTTCTCCGGTGGTCGATTCAACACTGCTCAGCATTCCGGCCGAAATAGAATTACAGTTGAAGGGGGAACATCAAATCGGCAATGCCAAGACAGCGATTGCAGCCGTAAACCAAGTCAGCAGGCATATGCTCATCGGCAATGCCGCAATTCGCAAAGGATTAGAACGCACAACGCAATTGACCGGTCTGCGTGCCCGATTGGAATTTATGTTCGGAACACCAGACATGCTGTTGGATGTTGCGCACAATCCGGATGGGATTGCAACGTTGATCACTGAATTGAAAAAATCCGAACATAAAAAGATTGTGGTCATCTTTGGTGTGATGAGGGATAAAGATTATCGTTCAATTCTTCTACAATTGAAAAAAGTGCAACCGACGATTATTGCAACAGCGCCGTCGATTGAGCGTGCTCTGCCGTCACACCAACTCGCAACTGCTTGCAAGATGTTGGGAATTCCGACGGTCGAAGCAGCGACGGTTCGCGAAGCGTTGAAAAAAGGGAATGCGATCACGGGGAAAAACGGTCTGCTTGTCATCACCGGTTCCCATTATTTGGTCGGTGAAGCGATCCCGCTTCTCGAAAAAAAGTCTTGACAATAAACTTGATTTGCTCTAATTTGACTGTAGAAACACGACACATTCCTTATCGGTAATCCACACACACTATCGTCTCGATCAATAAATCATACTAATTCCAACGCTAATTAACAGTTGTATCGCATTATCTTGATCTTCATTACGTACTTTATTCATACACTTCTAAGGGGGTAGCCTTCGCCTATGCCTATGGACATTTCTGAACTTAAGTCCAAAAAAATCTCCGATCTGAACAAAATCGCAAAAGACCTGAACCTGTCTGGATACAGCGATCTCCGCAAACAAGAACTCATTTTCAAAATTCTCGAAGCGCAAAGTCAGAAAGACGGCCAGACCTTCAGTAAAGGGGTATTGGAAGTGTTGCCGGACGGATACGGTTTTCTTCGGTCAGTGGATTATAATTATCTGCCCTCACCGGATGATATCTATGTGTCTCCATCGCAAATTAAAAAATTTGCATTACGCACTGGCGATACGGTCAGCGGTCAGGTCCGTCCTCCAAAGGATGGTGAACGGTTCTTTGCATTGCTTCGCGTTGAGGCGGTGAACGAAGATGAACCGGAAAAGATCCGTGAACGAATTTTATTCGACAACTTGACGCCGTTATATCCCGAAGAGCGTTTGAAGCTGGAAACAGCACCTGGTGAACATGCGATGAGAGTGCTGGATATGCTGGCTCCGATCGGTAAAGGACAGCGCGGAATGATCGTTTCTCCTCCGAAAGCAGGTAAAACAATCATGCTGCAGAAGATCGCCAACAGTATCGCACGAAACCATCCGGAAGTAAAGCTCTTAATGTTGCTGATCGATGAACGCCCTGAAGAAGTGACGGATATGGAACGGAGCGTGAGTGCAGAGGTTGTTGCTTCAACTTTTGACGAACCGCCCGAACGGCACGTTCAAGTCGCCGATATGGTTATTGAAAAGGCGAAACGCCTCGTGGAAGCGAAACACGATGTGGTAATTCTGTTGGATAGTATTACCCGTTTGGCTCGGGCTCACAACACTGTCACACCTCATTCCGGAAAGATCCTTTCCGGCGGCGTGGATGCGATGGCATTGCACCGTCCCAAACGGTTTTTCGGTGCTGCTCGGAATATTGAAGATGGCGGAAGCTTGACCATTATCGCCACTGCTCTCGTGGAAACGGGAAGCAGGATGGATGAAGTGATCTTCGAAGAATTCAAAGGAACCGGTAACAGCGAAATTGTGCTGGATCGGAAACTGGCCGACCGCAGAATCTTCCCGGCAATCGATGTGAACCGTTCTGGAACACGCCGCGAAGAGATCCTGCTGGAACAGGATGAAATGAACCGGATCTGGATCCTCCGGAAGTTCATGAGTGATTTCAATCCGGTGGAAGCAATGGAGTTTCTGCTG
>JBAYJG010000172.1:0-6950 GCA_041665225.1 Bacteroidota bacterium | reverse complement strand
TGTTCGCCTATCCAAGGATGAGTGCCCGGGCGTCGAAGGTACGAATCAGTGATCCCTTTTTCATCGACATTCAGAAGTCGTTCCGTAAGATTTTTCTGCGATCGTACGCCTAGATAACCGTTGAGTTGCAGGTCGTTGAACGGAAGGGAAGAAAATACATTGGGAATTGCATCCTGGATCCGTTTCACAGGCACACCGGCCACAGGAATTTGTACATTTGTATCTGTCAAATATAATTGTTCGGCAGCTATCGAACTCTTGCTGTCGGCTTCTGTAAATCGGTATCCGATTTTTACAATACCTTCTATGCCGGGACGATATGCAGTAATGGAAAATGTGTTTTCAGCCCCGGGATGAAGAATCACATTTTTGACCTCTCTGTATAATTCCTTGTTGGATTTGGTTTGTACGAAATATTCCAAAGTCCCTTTGTAGGAAGAGTATCCTTTATTGGAAAATGAAATGATTGTGGTGAAAGAATCTTTCATTGTTTCAGAAATAGTGTGTGTCACTGCAACAACATCGGACCACTGGACCGGTGCAACGACATACGGTCCTTGATACATTCCAATCCCTCCGATATCCGGACTGAACAATCGCACAGCGATGATATTTTCTTTGTCATAAAGAATCTTGTCGGGGGAAACGATATACACTCGAGGTACATCCCACGCTGTTTTGTACTGCGGGGGAAAAGAACCGGTCTCACCGATCAGTTGTCCGTTGAAGAAAGTCTGATCGACATCGTCGATCTTCCCCAGGCCGAGTTTCAAGCCATTTCCGTGTTCAATTGCATTCTTCAAAGCAGAAGGGATAATTACTTTCGTGCGGTACCATGCATACACATTTCCCGGGTGGCCGGTTGCAGACCAGCTGAGACCGACATTTTTAGTCTCCCAGAGAGAATCATGTAGCGTAGGCCGCGCCCACTCAAGATTATCTCCCATCATGAACTTCCACGAGACTGGAAGTTGGATTGTTTGTGCCTGAACAGCGATTGTACTCAAGACAAGAATGACAACGGGCAAGAAATACGGAAGGTATTTTTTCATAAGAGGAGTACACTCTGTTTTAAATTACATTACACCATTCGAACTATTCAACAGAATTGTGAATTTATCAACAAGTGTTTTTACTTTGTGTTCGGTCTCAGGATCAAGGATCGTTCCATCGCTACCAATCTTCGTCTTGATGAACGGAATGATCAGCTGTGTCTCTGCGGTAATGACCGAGCCGATGATGTTCAGCGTTTCCATCAGCGCAGCATGACCCTTCTGCCCAACAGAGGAAGCGGTGATCAACGAGACCGGCTTGCGGTAAAAATCTGCAGAAGATACAGTCCAATCAAGTGCATTTTTCAGCGTTCCAGGAACGCCCATGGCATATTCCGGTGTGCAGATGAGAACACCGTCCACCGCTTGTAATTGTCGGCGGAATTCAATCACCGGCTGCGGAGAGGAGCCGTTGTCAATATCCGGATTGAAATGTGGAAGTCCGCCGATGGTATTGTATTCAATGACATCGAACTTTCCTTCTGCCAAAGTTGTAATTGTGCGGATCAAATTCAAATGTGTCGAGTGTATTCTATTGCTACCAGGAATTGCAAGGATCTTTTTTATTATCTTGGACATTTCTTATTTCCTTATTGTTTTGGCGCGCAGATATTGGTTAGGCCATGTGATTTCCACCCCCAACAGCTGCGCCCATTGTAATGGAAGGTACGGATTTCGAAGCATTTCGCGCGCAAAGAAAACGACATCTGCCTTTCCGCTGCTCACGATCTCCTCCGCTTGTTGTGCGGTCGTGATCAATCCTACGGCACCGGTCAGAATGCCGCTCTTTCGAACAGCTTCGGCAAATGGGACCTGATACCCCGGCCCGAACGGTATCTGTGCTTTTGCGACATTTCCTCCGGAAGAACAATCGATCAGATCTACTCCCAGCGCTTTCACTATCGTAGCCAGAGCAACAGAATCTTCAATAGTCCATCCGCCGGGAGTCCAATCCGACGCGGAGATGCGGAGGAAAAGCGGGTTCTCTGCCGGCCACACTGAACGGATCGACGTGATTACTTCGCACAGCAACCGCGTTCTATTTTCGAACAAACCTCCGTAATCGTCCGTGCGCTGATTGCTCAAGGGAGATAAAAATTCATGGATCAGATATCCATGAGCGCCGTGGATCTCGATTACATTGAATCCTGCCGACAATGCCCGTTTGGCAGCAGATGCAAAATCATCGATCACTTTTTGAATGCCGGAAGTATCCAGTTGTTCCGGCGCGAGCGCGTCCGGTGAAAATGCAACATTGCTTGGTCCGACTGTTTCCCATCCGCCGTCCGCAGGTGGAATTTGATGCGTGCCTTTCCACGGAACAGCGTACGATGCCTTTCGTCCCGCATGTGCCAGCTGAATTCCCGCGAGAGAGCCCTGCGCATGGATAAAGTCTACAATTCTCTTCAGTCCAGAAATATGTTCATCCTTCCAAATCCCAAGATCGTCCGGTGAGATCCGTCCTTCGGGTGATATGGAAGTCGCTTCCGTGAAAATAAGTCCCGCACCACCGACTGCCCGGCTGCCGAGATGAACCAGATGCCAGTCGTTTGCAAATCCATCGACGGAAGAATATTGGCACATCGGTGAAACGACGATGCGGTTTTTGAGTGTAGTGTTTTTGATCGTTAACGGTGTAAAAAGTGAAGACATAATTTCTCTGATTGATCAGTAGTGACTAATTTGTTAGGGTGTAGGATAGGAACAGCGGTTTCAGAAAATTCGTTTCACGAAATATAGGCAGAAGGCAAATTAAAAACCCGGACATTTCCACACGCCGACTGTCTGACAACTTGCCTTTGGTTGTATCAGAAAGTATTATGGAAGGAAAAAATCATGATTCAGCGCCCCATTCCTTCTACAAACGAAATGCTTCCCGTCATCGGACTCGGTACCTGGGCCCGGTTTGATGTTGGCTCATCGGATAAGAGGAGATCACCCTTGCGCGAAGTCCTCACCCGCATGAGTATTGTCGGCGGCATGATGATCGATTCGTCTCCGATGTACGGCCGTTCAGAATCGGTCATCGGCGATCTAACGGCGAATTCCGTTGCTGCAGAAAAATTTTTCTATGCCACGAAGGTGTGGACAACGGGGGAGGCAAGCGGCATTCAGCAGATGAACGAATCACCGCGCAGAATGCGCCGCACGGTAATGGATTTGATACAGGTCCACAATCTAGTCGACTGGCAAACACATCTAAGAACATTGGAGCGATGGAAGAAGGAAGGGAAGGTTCGCTACACCGGCATTACGCACTACAAAGCATCCGCCCATGACGAACTGGAGCGGATCATCAATGCACAACAGATCGATTTCGTTCAGTTCAATTATTCCATCCGTGAACGAAATGCGGAAAGAAGATTGCTGGCTTCCGCACACGACCGAGGAGTTGCAGTGATCATTAATGAACCGCTCGAAAAAGGATCGTTGCTTTCACTTGTAAAAGGAAAAGCACTTCCGCCATGGGCGGCGGAGTATGATATCCAAAGCTGGGGAGAATTCTTTTTAAAGTTTATTGTTTCGCATCCGTCAGTCACCTGCGTTATACCAGCCACTGCCAATCCGGATCACATGTCGTCCAATATTAGAGCAGGATCGGGATTACTGCCGGATGAACAGGGGCGAAATAGGATGGCCGCCTTTATTCAATCATTATAACAAACATGCAACGAAAGGCTATTTCCCGGTGGACTCTGGTGTGAATTTTCCGTTCTTCAGGAACGCGATCGTTTGACGCATCACCTCTTCGTTTTTGGGGAGCGCTGAATGCGAGACTTTCAGTAAGATAAAATCGGTCATCCCTTCAATCTTCGTCGATTCCACCGGCACCATGCCGTCATCCTCACCGGGAATGAAGTCATCGTTGTTAAATGCCGATGATATTCCCGCAATAACTCCAACGGGATAATACGGTGCACGAAGCTTCCGCGGAAAACTCAATGAATCGGTTCCAAGCGACATTGCAGCCTGTCCGACAAGTTTCAGCCACCACGCATCGCGGAAGTGATCGACAAAGGGAGTTCCTTTGTTTGGACTTCCAATAAGAATTACTTTTCCAAGGTTATTACCATGGTTGCTATCCAAATATGCACGAATGATCAATCCTCCTAACGAATGTCCGACAAAGTGAATTATTTGATTTGGAGCGATCCGTATCGTATCGATCTGTTTCATTACATCGGTGAGAATCTGTTCGGGCGAACGGTTGATTGATCGGTAATCAATAAGCGCCGTAAGAAATCCTGCTTGTTCCAACTGTGCCCGCAGTGGATACATGATCGATTTCCCCCGACCTAAACCATGCACCAAAACAACCATGTCACTGTTTGATGAAGCAATCTGTTGAGCGTCAAGATGAGTGACTTCTACAGCAAACAGAGTTATAAGTATTGTAATTCGAAAAAGAGTCGTCATAACAGTAATATTCATTACACGCGTTGATACGCAATTTCATGATGATATTTGTTCCGGTACTGAACGGGTGACAATCCGGTAATTTTTTTGAATGTCGTACGAAACGCTTTTGTATCCGAATATCCTACTTTGTACATTACCTCGTTCACGTTCTCACGCGACGATTCCAAACTTATCTTAGCGGCTTCAATTTTCACGCGCTGCATATATTCTACCACAGTATTGGATGTCGCTTTTTTAAATCTCCGTTCAAGATTCCTTCTTCCAATGGCAACCATCGACGCCAATTGATTCACCGTTATTTTCTTGTTGAAATTATTTTCAATATACTCCTGCACTTTTTTTATCGGTTCATCTTCGTGATCTTTTTGTCCTTTGAACATGATAAACGAGGACTGGTTGTCGCGGTCAATTTCTAATTCATAATATTTCGCAATTTGCACAGCCAGACTGCGATCGGTATATTTTTCTACCAGATACAACAACAGATTCCAGAATGAATTCGCACCTCCGCTGGAATAGACACCCTGTTGATCGGTAATAATTTTATCGGAGACAAGATTCACATCGGGGAACATTTTTCTAAACTCATGTTCCGCAATCCAGTGTGTTGAACATTTTTTTCTTTTCAATAAGCCGGTGGACGCAAGTAAAAACGTACCGACGCAAAGACTTGCAACTTCAGAACCTGCGAGATATTGTTTGTTGATCCACGGAAAAAATTCCTTGTTGATGGAAATGACATCTTCCATCGCTCCGTTTACAGGGGGAATAATGATAAGATCTGTTTTTTTAACATCCGAAAAAACATGATCGGGTTGTATGGCAAACAGTTTATCATAGATGCGCGCTTCGGCGTTTAATCCGACAAGCTGTACGGTGAAGAGCGGCGGTTTTCCTCTCTCTTCCAAAAACGTGTTGGCAAGATTGAATATTTTGAAAGCGCCTTCAATACATCCTACTACAGCGGCACCATTCGGTACAAGAATTGAAATTGTTTTCATATTCTAATAGTAATTAAAACGTTTGTCGCAATCAACCCCGCAGAATGCCGTATTTACACCATGCAAAATCATAATCCCGACAGTATATTTATCAACTTGTTAACAGAAAATATCCTGAATTGCTTGCATTGTATATCTATTGACAGTGATGGTCCCCAAGCGGAAGAAAAAAATAAATTCGACGATAATGAGTCTATTCGTCTCCCTTAGTGTAAACGGTTGGATAAAATCCTATGTTTTCATTTCAAAACTCTTTAAATGAAAAATCCGTTCTTCGCTGGTGAGATTAATCAATAAAATAATATTATTTTTGTCCGCGAAATTTGCCGTTCCCGATTGAGTTGTCCAGGCGGGTATCGTAACAAAACCAACTTTGAAGAATATTTTTAAAAATAAATTATACGAGAAGGCAAAATACCATGAGAAAAATAATCGTCTTATCAATGATCACATTAGATGGAGTCATGCAAGCACCTGGTGGACCCGAGGAAGATGAATCAGGCGTTTTCAACTATGGCGGTTGGAGCTCACCGTATGGTGACGAAATTAGTGGCAAGGTTGTGCAAAAAGAGCTGGCACAAACCGCAGATTATCTTTTAGGGAGAAAAACATTTGAGATTTGGGCCCCTTACTGGCCTCACCATGCAGACTTTTGGCCCGGCATCAATAATGGCACAAAATACGTTATGTCCAAAACCATGAAAAAGTCAGACTGGAAAAACACCGTCTTTATCGAAAATGTGGAAGATATAAAAAAGCTCAAAAAATCAGAAGGCATTGACATTCAAGTTTGGGGGAGCAGTAAGCTCGTTCAACTGTTACTGAAGAATGATTTAGTGGACGAGCTCCGGCTTAAAATTTACCCCGTGACTCTTGGTACAGGAAAAAAATTATTTAATGATGGAACTATTCCAGCAGCATTCACACTAATTGAGAGTACAGTGACACCAAGTGGAGTGATTATTGTTTATTATAAACGAGCTGGAAAAGTTACAACAGGTACTATTGGAGCGTAAGGGGAAATAAAAGTTGAGACAGCGCTGAGGTTCTTGAATGGTGAAACAGAGGGAAAAAATGAACGATGTCGATTTCCGGTTTTGTCGAACGACTATTGTAAACAATAAATTCATTTATATTTTATATGAACACACGAGAACAAATCAAAACGTATATCACAAGCCAACCTGAACCAAAGCGCAGCGACATGCAAGCGTTACACCGCATTATTCTGCAAGTAATGCCAGCATGTACTTTATGGTTCTTGGATGGTAAAAACAGTGAAAATAAAACTGTTTCTAATCCTAATATAGGATACGGAGTTCGCACCATACAATATGCTGACGGAAAAACCAGAGAGTTTTATCAAATCGGTATGAGTGCAAACACAATCGGAATCTCTGTCTATATCCTTGGTATCAATGATAAGACCTACTTAGCCAAAACGTATGGAAAAAAAATAGGCAAGGCGAGCGTAACC
>JBAYJG010000171.1:0-6952 GCA_041665225.1 Bacteroidota bacterium | reverse complement strand
GAATCCCTGCATCCGTTTCCAGCGTGTGAATACATCCTGCAGTGTGTTGTTCAGGATATGGCCCATGTGCAGGATGCCGGTGATATTCGGCGGGGGAATGACGATGGTGTGCGGAGTTTTTTCAGGATTGATCGATGCGTGGAAGAATCCGTTCGATTCCCACCATTGATAGGTTTTGTCCTCTACTTCGGCAGGATTATATTGTTTTGCTAATTCAGACATTCAAAAATACTTTGATGATTAAGTGATTGGAAGTGATTAACGCTCAAGTGCAAGGCTTAATGCGGTGGTCAGTTTCAGGACGTCTTTCGTTGTTTTATCCAGCCGGTCGCTGACGATTTTTAATATGTTCTTCAAAATGACATAACCGATTTCTTTATCGTTTTCCGTCAAATGAAAAAATGCATCCCGTTCCAGGACTGCGACGGAACAAGGTGTTTTAGCGATAACGCTTGCAGATCGTTCGCTTTTTTCATCGAACAAACCCATCTCTCCGAAAAATGCATAATCATTGGCAGTCAGTTTATTCAGCATCTTATCGCGATGATCCATACCGGCACCGGACACTTTCAGGAGCAGCGTTCGTGATACTTCCACTTCGCCGTCCAGAAGGATAAACAATTCATCGCCCCGTTCATTTTCGCGGATGATGTATGATCCTTCCGTTACGGTTCGAATGTTCATGATAGAGCGGACCTGTTCCATTTTTCCCTTCGGCAATCCGATAAACAAAGGGATCTTTTCCAGGAATTCTATGTCAAGTGTTTTCATTCGACGGTCCCCAGTATTACCGCTATGTCGTTAATTTGCAGGATGTAATCGAACGGCGGGTTGACATTGATGCGGGTGCCGGATTTCTCTGCCACATTGATACCCGCTTCACGGAATTTCCGTTCGATAAATGCGTCGATGGCCGACGTATCATGCGATAGGATGTCACTGAGATTTACTGTCTCTTCTTCGTTAACTAAACCCAGGATAGTCCAATTTTTGGATTGCTTGAACTCGAGAAACAGCTCGCCGAATGTCTTGCCGATGAACTGTTCCGGCACAACCACACGATGCACGTCGTTCCCCCGTTCGTAATCCAGCATTTCACCTGCCACCTGAGCAGCGCCGGGATACATGATATTGTTGGCAAGAAAAAACGCAGTATACTGATCGCTGACAATTACTTCATCAGCATTTGCCCGTTTCACATGCTGACGGTTTTCTTTGTTCATGATATGTGCGCACACCTTCAATTTTGGATTGAGGGATTTCATGGTGAGGATGGACAAGAGTGTTTTCTCATCAGCTCCCACACTGCCGCTGTCCGGCACTACCAGTGCGGATGCCGCCATTTTTACGTTCGCCCTATTCAAAATTGTTTCACGCGAAAAATCTCCCCGGACAAACTTCACTTCGATATTTTGGAATGCGTTGATCACTGTTTCGATCCGGTCCGGCGGTGCTTCATTCACCAGGACGACCTGCATCTGTTTATTGTGAATGCGGTCGAAAATTCGAAGGACATCTTCTACCTGTGAGTTCCATCCGCAGATGAGCGTATGCTGGGTGAAGTCGATATCTTGCAAGCCTTGGCTCTCCTTTATTTTACGTGCAACGAACACCGATGAAATCGTTGCCGTCAATAATGAAATAAGAATGATCCCGCTGAGTATGGTCAGCGAAGCAAAGATCCTGCCGAGTTCCGTTTTCGGGACAATATCACCGTACCCGACGGTGGCAACAGTGACAATGGACCACCACACGGCATCTCCGTAGTTCGTAAACTGATGCGGATTGCTGTGCCGTTCAGAAAGGAAGACAATCACAGCAGTAACATTGATGACGATAAAAATCGCAATGGTCATCTGCACAATCTGATTGCCGCGAAGTATCCGTACAACATGTTTTATTGTAGAGGATTTTTTCATCGCACTGTGTGTTGAATTTTTCCGATTCCTGGAATCTCGCCGATAAGTACGTCCCCGGATACTACTTGACCGACTCCCTCGGGTGTTCCAGTATAGATCACATCTCCCTCTTCCAGCGTGAAAAGGGAAGAGAGGAATTCAATCAGCACATCTATCCGAAAAATCATATGGCGTGTATTGGAGTGTTGTCGTTCGTTCCCGTTCACTGTCAGCCGTATTTCGAGATTGTGAGGATCTTGAACGGACGACGCCGAAACAAATGGCGAAAGCGGTGCCGATGTATCAAATCCCTTGGCGATCGCCCACGGATTGCCAGCTTTTTTCGCTTCGGTCTGTCTGTCGCGCATCGTCATGTCTAGCCCAACCCCGTAGCCCGCCACGTACGTCATTGCTTCGATGCGGGGAATATGTTTTCCCTTCTTTCCGATTAATACCGTCAACTCAATTTCGTGATGGACATTCCTGGAATAATCGGGAATGACAATCGGTTCTCCGTTTTGAATAACCGCTGACGTCGGTTTCAAAAAAATGATCGGTTCTTTCGGAATATCGCCACCCATTTCCTTCGCATGATCGGCATAATTCTTTCCCACGCAATAAATATTATTGATCCGAAGAGTAGTATTGGATGGCAGTAGTGTTGCTGTTTTCATATGGTTGAATATAAAAAATATGGAGGAGAATTGAAATAACTATGAAACTCAGCCATTTTTGATTAAATTAGGGTAGAAAAAATTCTGAAAGGATCGTTCGTGGCAGCAACGTACAAAAAAGCAGGGGTGAATATCGATGCCGGTGAAGAGGTCGTCCACCGGATCAAGCGTTCAGTCCGTTCCACATTCACGAAAAATGTATTGACCGATATCGGCATGTTCGGAGCATTTTATGAAGCATCGTTCCCGGGAATCAAACGCCCGGTGCTGGTTTCTAGTGTTGATGGAGTCGGGACAAAACTGAAGGTTGCTTTTGCCATGAAGAAGTATGATACAATCGGTCAGGATCTCGTAAATCACTGTGTTAACGATATCGCCGTCTGCGGCGCTGTTCCGCTCTATTTTATGGATTATTTTGCTACCGGAAAACTGTCTCCGTCAGTGGCGGCAGATGTTATTGGTGGTTTTGCCAAAGCATGTAAAGAAAATCATTGTTCTATCATTGGCGGTGAAACTGCCGAAATGCCCGGTTTTTATCCTGCGGGGGAATTTGACGTTGCCGGAACGATTGTCGGTGTTGTGGATAAATCCAAGATTATTAACGGGAAAGGGATCAAAAAAGGGGATGTACTGGTTGGTCTGCCGTCAACGGGTCTGCATACGAATGGTTACTCGCTTGCCCGGCATGTATTGATGCCGAAATATTCCTTAAAGAAAAAAATCGTCGGACTCGAAGGCACCATCGGCGACACGCTCCTTGCTGTCCATCGTTCTTATCTTAAACCGATTCAGGCATTAACCCAAAAGAACCTTGTCAAAGGAATGTCGCACATTACCGGCGGAGGGATCATCGGTAATACCATGCGTATCGTGCCGAAAGGACTGAGGTTGAAAATCGACTGGCTGGCTTGGCAACGGCCGTATATTTATGACTTGATCCAATCCGTCGGGCGGGTGCCGGAGTATGACATGACGCGCGCATTTAATCTCGGCATCGGTCTAATCGCTATTGTCGGGAAAAACAATGTCGATCGTGCAATGAAGACATTGAAAAGGTTGAAAGAACAGCCGGTAATAATGGGCGAAGTGGTGTAACGGACAGAATTATGGGCGAATCGTTTTAATACTGTCGATGGCGCTGGAAACATCCTGAATAAAAAATTTCCAGACCTGAGCATTACGCGACAGCTCTTCAGCTTGTTTCTTGAACTCTTCTTGATTCAAACCTTTCCGTTGAAAAAATTCCTGCACTTTAATCTGATATAAAGAATCGGTTTCTTTCTTATCCATCTTCTCTTTTTCATACAACAGCGTCAATTCTGCGTAGGTATTCACAAATTCCTTTGAATAGTTTCTGGATGGCTCCGATACACAGCCAAACAGTGAGGTGAGTAGCAAACAGAACACTGCAGATCGCCAATAATGCAAACCGGTCATTTTATATCTTCCTATCTCTTTTCTTGATTATGTAGCCCATTCTTTCTATATTTATTCACTTTCGTATAAAAATCAATCAATTTTCCCTAAAAGTAAAGGATTTTCCCAGATTTATGGCAACTACTGCAGACCTTAAGAATGGTGTTTTCATCCGTTTCAACAATGAATTGCATATCGTCGAAGAACATCAACATCGCACTCCCGGCAACCTGCGGGCATTTTATCAGGTAAAAATGCGGAATATGCGTCACGGCCGTGTCGTTGAGAACCGCTTCCGTTCCGGAGAAGAGATCGAGATTGTGCGCGTCGAACGCAAGAAGTATTCCTATCTCTACCATGATGGCCAAAGCTATAATTTCATGGATCAGGAATCCTTTGAACAGATACCGATCGAGGAAACCCTTCTTGGCGACGGTGCACAGTATTTAAAGGAAGGGGAGATCGTTGAGATCATGTTTGATGGGACTCAACCGGTCGGTGCAGAACTTCCGTTCAACGTCAATTTGAAAGTGGTTGAAACGGTCCCCGGTGTAAAGGGAGATACCGCCACTGGTGCAACGAAACCGGCAAAGGTCGAGTCCGGCGCTACAGTGAATGTGCCGCTCTTCATCAACGAAGGAGACATGATCAAGGTGGATGTTCGCACAGGACAATATCTGGAACGCGTGAAACAGTAACAGGCTCACCATTCATCCATTATTTTTGGAGCTTCAATGGACTTAAAATATGTAAAGCAATTGTTGGAGATGGTTGAAAAAAGTGCTGTGAATGAAGTAGAGTTAGAAGAAAAAGGGCATAAAATACGGATCACGAAATCTGCACCGCAGAATGTTGTGTCTGCTCCCGCATACCAGATGGCGATGCCTGCAGCTGCACCGGCTCCTGCCGCCTATGCGCCGGCTCCAGTCCATCAAGAGGCCGCAAAACCTGTCCCCGCTGCGGAAGGGAAAAAATACCACGAAGTCAAATCGCCGATCGTCGGCACATTTTATCGCTCACCGTCACCGGATGCCGCACCGTATGTTGAGGTCGGTTCCAAGGTGAAACAGGGAGGCGTTTTATGTATTGTGGAAGCGATGAAACTGATGAACGAGATTGAATGCGATACCGCGGGCACCATCGTTAAAATTAATGTAGAGAACGGGAAACCGGTCGAATACGGACAGGTTCTCTTTTTAGTCGAACCGTAATTGATAATCCACACATGAGTGCATATTGACTGATGGTACAATCAAGAATGCTCATGTGTGGGTTTTTTATTTTGGAGTAACCGAGTGATTAAAAAAATACTCATAGCAAACCGCGGTGAAATTGCATTACGGATTATTCGCGCATGCAAAGAGATGGGGATTAAGACTGTTGCCGTCTATTCTGAAGCAGACAAGTATTCCCTCCACGTTCGGTTTGCCGATGAAGCTATCTGCATAGGACCTGCCCCCAGCAAAGAAAGTTATCTGAAGATTCCTCGAATCATGGCTGCAGCGGAAGTGACCGGCGCGGATGCAATCCATCCCGGCTATGGCTTCCTGGCGGAGAACGCCAATTTTGCTGAGATCTGCATTTCTTCCGGCATTACGTTCATTGGACCGACTCCCGAGATGATTAATGCTATGGGAGATAAGGCGTTTGCAAAAGATACAATGCGCAAGGCGAATGTGCCCGTTGTACCTGGTAGCGACGGTATCATTAAAGACGCGGCAGAAGCGAAGAAGTTGGCGAAAGAAATCGGCTTGCCGGTGATCATTAAAGCAACCGCCGGCGGCGGCGGACGCGGTATGCGCATTGTGCGTGATCTCGACGAGATTGAAAAATCCTTCAACACTGCAAGCGCTGAAGCGGAATCCGCATTTGGTAACGGCGGTGTCTACATTGAAAAGTATCTCGAAGAACCACGGCATATCGAAATCCAGTTACTCGGCGATAAGTACGGAAACGTCATCCATTTAGGTGAACGTGACTGTTCGGTACAACGGCGCCATCAGAAATTGATTGAAGAATCACCGTCGCCTGTAGTTGATGAAGAGTTGCGGGAAAAGATGGGCGCAGCTGCCGTTCGCGGAGCGAAGAGTGTAAAATATCTCGGCGCAGGAACGATTGAATTTCTCCTTGATGTACATAAGAATTTCTATTTCATGGAGATGAATACCCGTATCCAGGTGGAACATTGCGTTACGGAGATGGTATCCGGTGTCGATCTGGTGAAAGAACAGATCAATATCGCCAACGGAAAAAAACTTTCCCTGAAGAAAGTGAAGTTGAGCGGTCATGCCATTGAGTGCCGCATCAACGCAGAAGATCCGAACCATGATTTCCGCCCTTCACCCGGGAAGATCACCAGCCTTCATTTCCCCGGCGGCAACGGCATCCGTATCGATTCCCATGTGTACACCGATTATCAGATTCCGCCGTTCTATGATTCCATGGTAGGCAAATTGATCGTACATGGAAAGACGCGGGAAGAAGCCATCGATAAGATTGCCATGGCGCTGGATGAAACGATTATTGAAGGTGTCAGTACAACGATCCCGTTCCACAAAAAGGTAATGAAAAGCGAGAAATTCCGCAGCGGTATTTTTGACACAAAATTCATCGAAACATTTAATTTCAAAGATTAACCATCTATTATCCTCTCGACATAGTTGAGAAAAAGGACTACCTATGAACTTTCCCGAGGCACTGAAATATACCAAAGACCATGAATGGATCCGCATCGACGGTAACATCGGAACGATCGGCATCACAGAATACGCGCAGGGCGAACTTGGCGATATCGTATTCGTCGAACTCCCGTCCGTCGGCAAGAACGTCGAGGCGGGACAGTCATTCGGAACAGTCGAAGCGGTGAAAGCCGTTTCTGATCTGTACTCCCCGGTCACCGGTGTAGTGAAAGAGGTCAATAAAGAGATTCAGGATTCACCTGAACTCATCAATAAAGAACCATAT
>JBAYJG010000170.1:0-6970 GCA_041665225.1 Bacteroidota bacterium | reverse complement strand
TAAAGATTAAAGACAACCGGTAATCCTGCCTGAGCTCCACGACTTTGAGGCAGATAAACGTAACAATCCCTCGCCTTTCCTTCCCATTGAAAATCCCATCTCTCTTGTGAAAACGATATCGGACTGAATAATAGAACTAGCTGTAAAACTATTAGGAATCGTTTCATATAACCTCCAAAATATTTTTCAGTCCACCAAGATGGAAGACACTTCTAAAGTGCCCTCCATCTGTATTTTATTTCATCAACAAGATTTTTTTTGTTTCCACAAAACTTCCGATTGTCACTCTCACCAAATACATCCCGCTTGCAAACCCGCTTGCATTCCAGTGCACTTCCTTCCATCCTGCAATTTGTTCTTCGTACTTGTCGGCACGGACGCCAGTCCGTGCAATAGGGACGGTCTTGCGACCGTCCCGACACGTTATTTTACTACCAACGCTTTTTTTACATCAACAAAACTCCCTGCCTGCAGTTTGTAAAAATATATTCCCGACGAAACGTTATGGGCATTCCACTCCACTTCCTTCCATCCCGCAGACTGTTCTTCGTTCACGAGCGTGGCAATTTCTCTTCCGAGTAAATCATAAATTTTCAAACTGACTTTACTGATAACCGGCAACTGATAACTGATCACTGTCGTTGGATTGAACGGATTGGGATAGTTTTGCGAAAGTGAAAAATCCGTCGGCATCTTTTCATCTTGTTGTACCGAAAGTGCTGTCCCGGGGAATAAAAACTCCAATGCATTATCCAAATGTGCCCGCCAGTTCCCCCAACTGTGTCCTTCATGCCATTCCGTGTAGATAAAATTATACTGCTTTGATTCCAGTATCAGACGCATTATCCGCTCGGAGCCATTGTCTTCGTACGTTCCGGCATCCAGATATATTGACATTGGTTTGGCTGCGCCGGAAAATGCTTCGATTTCAGCCCCCCATCCACCTGAAAATGCTCCCACTTTCCTAAACATGGTGTTATAGTTATATGCAAGCCATAAAGAGAGTGCGGCACCATTCGAAACACCGATCGATGCTCTATGTTCCGGATCATCGATGGTCTTGTAACGGGATTTGATATACGGCATGATTTCGGAAACAATAAAATTACAGAATGCAAGACGCAGCGATCCGATATATTCATCGTTACGGACCGCACCGGAATACGGCGAGACAAAAACGGCGACAAGAGGTTTGATCCGGTTCTTTGCGATAAGATAGTCAAGCGCGTTTTTTGCCATCGCAAACGAAATCCATTCCGATCCGTCATGGAATACAGCGACAGGGTATGTTGTGACTGCATTTGGATCATATCCGGGGGGAGTATAGATGCTGATTGTCCGCGTATTGTTAAGGAATGCGCTGCTGAATGACGTATCCGTGATCGTTCCATGCGCAATGTTCGGATCGTACATTAGCTCCGGTGCAGGAGGGTACTGGGGCAAATAGAC
This sequence comes from Bacteroidota bacterium, assembly GCA_041665225.1. GTDB lineage: Bacteria > Bacteroidota > Ignavibacteria > UBA10030 > UBA8401 > UBA8401. Next base: position 5,521 of record JBAYJG010000170.1, on the reverse strand, counting down.
CGTGGAATTGTCTCCAAAACCTCCGGGTGTCGCTTCCGGGTTTTTTGGATCAAGTATCCACGTTGAGCCATTTGTTACAAATTTATAATCGAGCCGTGCATCCTTTTCGAACCTCATCACCTTGTACCAAAGGTCGGTCCCCGGTAGTTGAGACATCAGATCGGCTGTGGCTGTCCAATTGTTATAATCACCGGGGACATTGACGGTTGACGCAGTCCCCCGAAAGAGAAAGTGCACAAGTGAATCCTCAATAAACGGCATTACCGGATTTGCCGTAAAGAAACTGTCGACGATTGCAGGACGATTGACGAGATCCGCCCCCATGATTCTCTGATACAATACAGAAAACTGTTTCCCCATTGTGAGTACGGAGGGAGGCAATGGATTTCGGGGAACACCGATGCTGTGTTCAAGTGCTCCAAGGTCTGGCGGTGTTCCATTCGGCTGCGATCGGACGGCTTCTGCATAATCTTGCTTCGGTGCCGTTAGCCAAACTCCGTTGACCAATGCCGAATCGGCGCCTCGAGCAATACAATAACTGCTGTCCGTTAGATGAAAAAGTGTATCATCGGGAACAACGAAAGGATCAACATCAATGTTTCCTGTGCCGGCATATCCTCCTTTGATTGCATTGTATGAAGCAAAGACATTGCCGTAGAATTCATCATCCAACCGGTTCCACACAATGTTGTTCATGAGAAACGCCTGACTATTGCCTGTCGCATTTGCGTTAATGGCAGCATCATTGTTGATTATGGTATTGTTCACAAAGCGTGCAGTCGCGGGAAGTCCCGTCGAAATTCCCAGCACAATGGCGCTGTACATATGGTTTGTGATGATATTATTGGTGACCAGCATATTTTTTGAATTGCGGTAGATATGGAGAGCATTCCCGCCGGCCACGCTGATATTGCCGGAAAAATAGTTTCGATCGATGACGGCTGAACAGGTGTCTGCCACTGTCAATCCGCCACGGTATTGCTGGGCAATGTTCTCAATAATTGCATTGGACCGGATCGTTATGACCAATCCAGCCCCATAGAATATGGCAGCTCCTACGTTTTTCAATGCACGGTTGCCTTGGACAAGATTTCCCTCAAAAAGCACCGTATCAATATGTCCGGTTCCTGGATTCCCTATTTCCATCCCGCCGCAGAGAACAGCCGTATTTCCGGAAATGGTATTATTCATAATCCTACCCGGTGCATCCCAAAATTCTATTCCGCCGCTGCCGTACAGTTTCATTCCGCCGACATTATTTGTGATGATATTATTTTCAATGATGCAGAATGTATTTCGTGCCGGATATTTATAATTATTTATGCTGATTCCTCCGCCATATGCTTCATCTACTGATGTCGGGAGGGAAAGGTTATTGTTCGTGATGATATTGTTGCGAATGGTTACTCCTCCGGTGTTGACATCGATCCCGCCGCCCGACTTTACCAGCGATGAACCCCAGTATACGTTGCGATAGGTGTTGCCCGTTCCATCGGTGAGTGTAAATCCAATGATTGCGGTGGAAGTATCCGTATTATTCCCAACGGTGATGCACGCTCCTGTATCGGGGTGTGCCGGAAGGCTGCCGTTAATGATCGTTGTAGAAATGTGGGTCTTATTATTGTCTATAACAAAATAGCTTGCGATCGTGATCTTCTTATTAAGAAAGAGGTTCTCCATGTATGTTCCGTCGGAAACAAGGACAGTATCTCCATTTACGGCGGCGTTGATTGCCAGCTGAATTTTCACATAGTCTTGGGGAACTTTCCGGATTGTTGCAACGGAAGTGGAAACCAAACCAAAACACAGAATGAATGAAAAAGACATCGACAGACGCATACTACCTCCGTAAAAAGTTGGTAGAAAATGATCAATTCCAGTATTCAATGATAAAAAAAAGGTCAATGAATGCGTTAACACACGCGTTGCATACTATACCATGGGTGTTGCAAAATTCACTGATGAAGGACTAAGCAAAAAACGACAAAATAGTATTATTTCTGGTGTTGCCGTACTTCGTTGGGGAGGAGGCCAAACTGTTCTTGAAAACATTTGGCAAAGTAAGAGTGATTGGAAAAACCTACAGCGTCGGCAATTTCGGCTATCGTGGCGGAGTTTTTTTCTAGAAGTTCTTTCGCGCGCAGCATGCGCAAGTGGCGGATAAGATCTGTTGCGGAAAAATTTGTGATCGCTTTCAATTTTCTGTGCAATTGCGTCCGGCTCAGGAATATTCCTTGTGCCAGCATTTCGACACTAAACTCTGGATTGGAGATATGCGTATTGATGATACTGAGTGTTTTTTGCAAGAACGCATCATCAAGAGATGTTATGGAGATATCACCCGGTTTTAATGGAACAGTTTTCCCAAACGCTTCGCGCAATATTTTTCGATTCTCCAATAAATTGCGGACGCGTGTCACCAGTTCCTGGGCATCGAACGGTTTCACCAAATAGTCGTCGGCTCCAGTGGAAAGTCCTTTGATCCTGTCATCCTTTTCGGCTAATGCCGTCAACAAGATGACGGGAATATGACACGTCCGTTCATCATGCTTTAATGCTTTGCATAACTCTCGCCCATCTTTCTTCGGCATCATCACATCGCTGATGACAAGATCGGGGATCCGGAATTTCGTCTTCTGCAGGGCATCATCGCCGTCCGTTGCCTCCAGTATGGCATAGTGTTTTGAGAGCTGTGTCCGGATAAACGCTCGCGCGTCTTCATTATCCTCTGCGATCAGTATCATTGGCTGTTCTTCAACTTCAATGAACGATTCCAGCACTGTAGGAATTGAAGAGCCATGAAGCGGTTCAAACAATGTTGAGATCTTTGACGATCCCGTTGCAATTTCCGATGCGACATACCCTGACAATGGAATGCGTACTGTGACCTCTGTCCCTTTTCCTACTTCACTCTCAATGTGCATTCTTCCGTGATGGATCTCCGCCAATTCTTTTGAAAGGGAAAGGCCGATACCGGTTCCTTCGGTTTTATGTGTTGTATCGACTCTGTAAAAACGTTCGAAGACATGCTGCAGATGCTCCGGGGCGATCCCTTCTCCGGAATCCTTGACGGAAAAAACAAGGTCATTCTGTTCTTTGCGCACCAGCACTTCTACGGTTCCGCCCGGCGGTGTAAATTTGAGGGCATTCGAAATACAGTTTTGAAGGATGTGCTCGATTTTCTCCGTATCGAATAATCCTCTCATCATATCGTGTGTTGCGATAAATCTCATCTCGATCTGTTTCTTCGCAGCAGGGCTTGAAAAATATCCTGCGATACGCCGAAGGGTTGGGATGATATCCTCTTCCATAACATGAAGTTTTATTGTACCGGATTCTAATCGTGAAAATTGCAGGAGGAGTTCTATCAGCCGTAACAACCGTTGTGCATTTCGTTGAATGATGCCAAGGTGCTCCTGGCATTCTGCATTCTGCTGTTGAGCCAGAAGAGAATCCACCGGACCCAGGATAAGCGAAAGGGGAGTCCGCAGTTCATGCGAAATATTTGCAAGGAAACGGGATTTTAATGAATTCATTTCAGACAGTTTTTCTGACTGCAAATGTTCAACAATCACTTTCTGCTCCAGCCGGAAACGGTTCAGCCGAACCTTGTACAGGCTCATTCCAACCACAATCAATACGATTGTATACATGCCGTACGCCCACCATCGCTGATACCAATAGGGAGGGACAAGAATTGCGATGGAAATTCGATTGGTATGTCCGATAATTTGAGTTTCATCCTGCGGTTGCATCACTAATGTGTACGAACCAGGATTCAAATCGGTGTAACTATAATAGAGATAAGAACTGTTTCGTCGGAGGATCCGGACTTGCGGATCGGCCCCTTGCAGATGATAGTACACGTTTAGTCCGACGGAAGAGTCCCGGGCTCGCGCACGAATTTCAACTTCCAGCAGGTTCCGGCCCGGTGGAAGAGTGAATGAAAGTGGAGCATGGTTGATCGCGTTGAGTGAAACAGTATCATTCACAACACAGGTTATTGCCATACCGCCGGCACGCAAAATTTGCTGGCTTTCTTTTTTTCGTTCGGTAGGTGTGATTTGTCGAAAAAGAAGGGTCAGTTTCAAATTGGATTCGTCCATCGATAGTTGCTCGTTCAGAATCCGATCGGTGGCATCGCTGTGATCCCACGGAGATTCAATTGCACCGATGTCCGGAGCAGATCCGGAAAGATGGGATCGAAGGGAATCGTGAAAGTCCTTTTGAGGCATCGGAAAGTCTTTTGTCAGAAGATGCAATGTCGACGCACCCGTTCCGATGCAAGGGCTGTTGGGGGATAGGCGATATAACGTATCGTCCGGCAGAAATTCAGGATCTTCGGCGATGTTGTTTTTCCCGAGAAGAATTCCATCGGAGAGGTTATTGTATGCCTGGACATTACCCCAGAGAGAGACCTGATCAACCTCGTTTTTCCACAGAATATTATTAAGGAGAGTTGCATGTGCCCCATAGGTGACGTTAATCCCGCCGCCGCTGGCTAATCCTTTGTTCCGTACGATGGTGTTGTTTATGAAGATGGCATAGGCTTCTTCAGCGACATTCACTGCTCCTCCAACCTCGAGCGCATCGTTCTCCGCAATAATATTGTTCGTAAAAATCGCCCTGCCGCGTCGTATGAATGCGGATGTCACGAGAACTCCTCCGCCAATACCGGCAGAGTTTTTGCAAATATAGTTTCCGTCGACATGAATATCATAATCGTCGAACAATGCCGTGTACACCCCTCCTCCGGGAGACCGCTTTTGCGAAACAACTTTGTTTCGTATAACCATGTTATGTCGGATGATACCGGGCTGACCCACAAATATACCCGCAGCTTCTGCATAGATGCTCTCACAATGGTTGGCATCGACAGTATTATATTCAATGATGAAATAAGGAGGCAGCGGTTTTCTATGGGATGCGTTGATGGTTGCGATACCGCCACCAAAAACAAATGTAAATGAATCACGAGATGTAACAACATTCTCTCGGATGATATTATGTGCGATTCGCGCTCCTGCATTGCTCAATGCAATTCCGCCGCCGCCGATCCAATGTTCGCTGAAAATATCACCGGGCGCATGATCGTAACTTCCCGAACCGCCGCGGATCGTGAATCCGATGAGCATACTTGTTGTATCGGTCCGATCAATAAATACCACAGTACTTGCTTTGAGATAATCACGCGATCTGCTTCCGTCAATAATCGTTCGATCGATGTGACTGCGAGCCTTGTCCAGAATGAATCGGCTGGCAACGACGATGTTTTTATTGATGCGGATGTTCTCGAAGTAAATTCCCTCATCAACAAGTATGGTGTCGCCGGCAATGGATCTGTCAATGGCCGATTGGATAGTGCGGAAATTGGAAGGAACGCGATGTGTATTCGGTAATAAAATTGTGAAACCACAAAGTTGCAGGATCAGAGGGAGAAGGAGTAGCCGAACTCTTATTTTGGACAAATCCACCATAAGAAATTATGCTGTAAAAACTGCAGGAGTATAATGATTTTATT
>JBAYJG010000169.1:0-7002 GCA_041665225.1 Bacteroidota bacterium | reverse complement strand
CCGCACGTCAAGGGACTGCGGCGAACGCAGCTTCCGTTGATACACTCCATTCCCGAATGTCGCCGCACGCAATCTCCGGTCCTGCAGCGAAATGGACACATCCAGCACCATCGCATACGGCATCCCGTCAAACCACGTCTCCCAACTCGCTCCGCCGTTCGTTGTTCTGTACACACCCAAATCTGTACCCAGATAAATATCACTCGGTATCGCCGGATCCACACAGACGGACTGCATCGGCAAATCCGGAAGATTCGCCGAAATATTCGTCCATGTCTTTCCCGCATCCATGGATTTGTACACATGCGGCGATCCGTACCCGGAAAATGTCGCATACGCAATCCTGCTGTCCGTCGGATCGAATGTTACGTCCGTTGGATACCGATTCGGCAGTGAGGACAAGGATTTCTGCCATGTTGTCCCGCCATTGGTCGTGGTAAAAATTTCGAAGAGAGGATTCTGCCTCTTCCCCGTCGCCGCAATTACCGTATCCGGGCTGGAGTAACTCACCGCCAGGCAAGACAAGCTCGCGGAGTTGAGCGCCGCACCGCCGTTCGTTGCAAACCATGAATTTCCCCCGTCGGTCGTCTTATGCACCTGTTCCGCACCGGCATACAGTATTTGACTGTTGGACGGCGCTATCACGAACGGCGCAATGAAGTTTGCCGAATCACTCGGATCGGGTGCAAAAATTCCGGACCAGTTCGCACCGCCGTCCGTGCTCCTTGCAATGGATAAATACACATACTCTTCATACATCACATTCGGATTCGCCGCATTAACCGCGCACCAACCGCCGTCACCGCCGATCACTTTGTTCCACGATCTTCCTCCTTCAAACTTCACCGTGCCGTTGTCCTGCAGACCGCCCAGCGCAATCGTGGAATCATTCGCAGCATTCGCAAAACCATTATAGAATTGCGTCGTCACAAATCCACCGTTCCGGCCGATAAAACTCTCGCCGCCGTTCGCAGATTCGAAAACTCCGCCGTCAGTTCCGTAGAACATCCGGTTCGGATTCTTCGGATCGATAATGATCGCATGATGGTCCGCATGCGCATATGCACCATTATACCCTTCTGACCCTCCGGGCGGAACAACACCCATAATGCCATTATAATAGAATGATTTTCGCACCAATCCGCTTCCGCCAGTGGTGGATTTGTACGCATCCAATCCCGCCGTAAATACCGTATTCGGATTCGTCGGATGAACGGCTGCGATATTATTGTACCACCCCTGCCCGCTCATATAATTCTCGCTGGACATCAATTCCCACGATGTGCCGTTGTTCGTGGTGCGGTACAGACCGAGCGTTCCATGAGTCGCAGCATTCGCTATGCTCGCAAAAACTATCGATCCGTTGGATGGCGCAACCGCTAACGAAGTTCTACCGAAATCATTCGCAGGCAGTCCGTTGCCCTGTTTCACAAACGTCGTACCGCCATTAGAAGAACGGTAGAGCCCCGGATTCGGCGCAGTATTCCGTTGTCCGCACGCAACATATACCACGGTTGTATCATTGGGATTGATTGCTGCATCCATCGCCATCAGCGTAGCATCCACTTTTTCGAACGTCGCGCCGGAATTGAACGACCGGTACGTCCCTTCGGACGTTGCTGCAAACACTGTCTTTGAATTCTTCGGATTGATCACGATCTTCTGCACTGAACGATTCTGCGAAAAAAGCCAGGTCAGGCCGGTCTCATGCCACGTCTTCCCGCGGTCCGTGCTTTTCAATATTCCCAATCCGTACGTTGTCCGCGCTCCCGGCGTACCGACGAGTCCCAACTCATACCCGCTGATCTCCCCCGTGCCGATGTACATCTCATTCGCATTGTGTGGATTGATCGCGATCGTACTCACCGAAAGCAGATTAAATCCCGTCTGCACATACTCCCAAGCATCCGCACCCGCCCCGCCGGTGGTGGACCGCCACAAGCCGCCGCTGGCGCTTCCCGCCCACAAAATGTTCGCGCTGTCCGGATCGAGCGCAAGCGACAGCACTCGCCCGCCGATATTGTCGGGACCGATCGACTCCCACGGCTCTTCCATCGCCGCCTTCTGGAGCGCCTGCATCCGCCTCGTGGTATACTGAAACGCCTTCGCCAATCCATCCGGCTGTATAATTCGTCCCGGCAACGCCCGCTGATCGTACCACCAATCAAACGCAACCAGACCTTTCCGATTCTTCTTCACCGGTTCCTCGGAACGTAAAAAATAATAGGACGCTGTTCCCACGATCAATGCAACAAACAATATCAATGCAATTTTTTTCATAATGTTATGTAGGAGCGTTCGTTGATTACTCCACGATATTTTCCCCTATATCAACGCACCATTTATCATTCATCATTCATCGTTCAGCATTATCATTATCCATTTTCCATTGTCAATTATCAATTGCTCTTCGGCTCCAGTCTAACAAACAACGGCACCAATAAGTGATATAACAAAAATCCCGCCGGCAGTACCGTGATCCCCCACACAACAATCGCACGCACATTGGTCCACCATAAGGACTGTATCGCACCGACAACGTCCGACTGCAGCATCGCGAAGATCATCGCAAGATCCAGCGGCATCGGCGGTTGATCGAACAGCATTTCTCCCGCACGGATAAATGGGATGAAGAGCAATAATTGAAACGGATAAACGAAATAATTGATGAGTTGGATGGCAGGCATGTTCAAACGAAACAGCATAGCCGCACCGATGCACAGCAGCGTTGTTGTACCGAGCACTGGAAACGTCCCCAGCACAACGCCGAGCGTAACACACAACGCAAGCTTCTGAGCCGAAAGCCCTTGTCTCAAAAAATTGATCAGCGGCGTCAGCAGCGCACGGTCAAAAAATCTACTGATGCTATTTACAGTTTTCTTCATGGATGTCTTCTACATGAACTTGACGCTGTGCCTCCCAGTTCAAAATACCTGTCATTTGTAGAATTTACAAATACTATTATCACATTTATGCCTAAATTTTTAAAAAAAACGGACAATGACCTCTTGGCAGACTAGTTGCACTATTATTGGCATCCACCAAATAAAGGAGTTGTCATGAATACCACATTCGCACAATCCCATCAGCAAGTCTACTCGCCGATGCAGTTCGTCCTATTGGATGAAGAAAAAAACAGGATCATGCAGAAAGTGTATAATAGTGAAGTATTCAGCGAATTCGTGCGCCAGTGGGGTGATGCTATGACCACCGCAAACTCGGCACACGAGTAAAATCGGGATAACTCATTACGACAACAGCAGACATCAGCGTCTGCAAACGTTCAAGAATCTTTGGGGAGGCAATATGAACGACAAAAGCAGAAAACGTGAACATACATTCAGGGGGACGATACACACGTTAAATGATGTGAAGAAAAAAGTCGTTATGGATCAGTTGCTGAACGATCGCCGGTTTCAGGAATTTATCCACGAATGGGTCGCGGCATTGACGAGATTCGAAACCGAACAGCGAAAAGTTGCTTGAACGAACGGTTGCAGGTTTTCCTTTCGTTCCTGTGGTTCTCTGTTTCGTTCTCTCTCGACACTTACCATCACCCGTCATTCCTGCGCCACAAAGTGGCCCCTTTGGGAAAAGCGGGAATCCATATAGAACCGATCGCCCGCACTATTTTCCCAAAACAATAACATGTCATTTCGAGGAGTCCAGTCGCTGTTTGCGGGACGACGAGAAATCTCTTTTTTTACAACAATTTTTAACCATGTCATTCCCGCGCCACGAAGTGGTCCCTTTGGGACAAGCAGATCCAACGGACTCCTTCGGAGAATCCAGGAATGTCGGGACGGACGCAAGTCCGTCCACACTATTTTTCTCAAAACATCGCACCATTCATCATTTATCAATAGCTTTTGCTTTTAATTGTCCATTGGCTCTGCGTTTCATTATCCATTATCAATTGCTTTCCGCTTTGCTTTTAATTGTCCATTTTCAATTGTCAATTGTTTTTTGCTTTTCCTCCATAATCCCCCCCCAGACATTGTTGTCTGAAACCCACGATAAATTCATTGTTTTTTTCCCTTGCTTACAATGCATTTTCTCACAAGACTTGTGTGTAATAACTGACCGCGAGTCATTCTCTTGAAAGTGTTTGTGAAATAGTTTCTCACCGATATGCAGGAAACGCAAGGAACGGCCAGCTCAAAAGAACAGCGCTTCCGCACTCTTCACACACTCTCATCGTCACCACTGCAATGGGCATCACCGAACGCAAGGAACGGGAAAAAGAGAGCCGCAAAGAATCGATCATAGACGCCGCACAAAAAGTCTTCTTCGAAAAAGGGCTGCTCCTCTCCACCATGGACGAGATCGCTGAAACTGCCGAACTCGCCAAAGGAACACTCTACCTTTATTACCACAGCAAAGAGGATCTCTATCTCGCCGTTATGATGCGGGGACTCCTGATTCTGAAAACAATGTTTGACGAAGTGATCAACAAGAATGAATCGGTTGTGCTAACAATGGTCAGGCTTGCTGAGAAATATACTGCATTTTATAAAAAACATAAGAACTTTTTTCGCATGCTTCATTTTTTCAACACACCGCAATTTCATAAGCAGGTGTCCAAAGAAATGATGCAGTCATGCGACCGGTTCAATCAGCAGCTCTGGACCTCCGTCACCGCTGTCATCAGTCGCGGTATAAAGGAACGAAAGATAAGGGCAGATCTGATCCCAATCGAGATCGCCGTTATCATGTGGACCAATGCGGCATCGCTGCTGATGCGTATCGATAGTCAGCATGAAATGTTCAAAGAAAAACTAAACATCGATCTGATCAGCACCCTGAAGAAATCGAACATGCTGCTGTTGGAATCGATCATGACCGATCAGGGAAAGCAGGAATTATCAAAAGTTTTGTAATAATACGAGGGTTCCATGAAACGTAAATTTATTGCCGCTGTAGTGTTGCTTGCCGGAATTATCCTGCCTGCAGCGGCACAGCAAACCGATACGTCGCGCCTGTCACTTTCTATCGATGCCGCTGTCCGGATGGCAGTGATGCACAATCCCGAATTACAGTCCGCCCGGCTGGAAGTGAAACGCTCCGATGCCCGGGTGATGGAAGCATGGGGATACACGATGCCGTCGGTGGACTTGAGCGGCACATTCAATCACATTCTTGAAAAACCGAAGAGCTATTTTCCTGATGCCATCTATTATCCATTGGTGAAACTGATGGACTCCACGGCAAAAGTGCCACGGCCGACTGGACAGTTGATCGAGCTCCCGTTCTCCATGACACCGACCAATTCGGCGAATGCCGCCGTGAATGTGCGGCAGATCTTGTTCAATGGATCGGTTTTCATCGGCGTTGGCGCTGCTGCGATTTATTCGAGACTGGCGCGCGATATCTTTATGCAGAAGAAGGTTGAAACTGTTTCCAAAGTACGGAAGGCATATTACGGTGCTCTCCTCGCCCGTGAAGCTCTCACCATGATGCAGTCCAACCTGAAGAACGCGGAAGAGAATCTCAAAAACGTGCAGCTGATGCGCTCGCAGGGTATCGTTTCAGAATATGATGAATTGCGTGCTACCGTCGGTGTGGACAACCTCCGGCCCATCGTTATCCAAACGGAAACCGGATTCAACCTGGCAGTCGATAATCTTCGCAACACCATCGGCATTGCAGATACAGTCTATCTTATGCCGACCGAATCGCTGGTGCTGCAGGATGTCGACGAGGGGATCATCGCAGCGGCGGACCGATCCGTGCTGGAAACGAATCCGAATCTGAATATCGTCCAACACCAGATCGAGCTGAATAACGCCTCCGTCAATGCGGAACGGGCAAACTACCTCCCCTCTATTATAGCCTTTGGTTCCTATTCCTATACCGCCATTAAGGATGATTACCGTATCTCGACGAACGACTTTTATAAGACCGCGTCGGTAGGACTCACCTTCTCGCTGAATCTGTTCCAGGGACTGCAGACCAACAGCCGTATCGAGCAGGCACAGCTGGAAAAGCAGAAGACCGAAGAACAAAAAGGAAGCCTGGAACGGAACCTGCAAATGGGAGTCCGCTCGCTCATCGGCAACATTCGTCAGGCGCGAAAACGGGTGGATGCACAGCAGCGAACAGTCGAAACCGCGGAGCGGGGATACAAGATCGTCACTGCCCGGTTCCTCTCCAACGCCGCAACGCAACTGGAAGTGAATGATGCACAGCTGGCGCTCTCACAGGCGAAGGTAAACCGCATGCAGTCCATTTACGATTATCTCGTCGCTTCCACAGAACTGGATGCATTGCTGGGCAGGCTGCCGGAATATGCACAGGAAACCGAAGAATAATATCACAAGCGGATTTGAAATGACTAAAGGAATGACAACAATGAAAACTCTGAACACCGTACTCGCCGCGCTCCTCTTTGTCACCGGCTCGGCATTTCTCGCATCATGCAAAAAGAATGAAGCGGCAGCAACGACTCAAAAGGTACAACCGGTGAACATCACCGTGCAGCAGATCCAGCCCTCTTCCATGATCGACGGCATCCAGGTCGCGGGGACGGTGAAAGCATTCGAGGATGTGATGATGAGTCCCGAAGAAGGAGGCATCGTCAAAGAGTGGAAAAAGAAAAAGGGAGACCGTGTGAAGAAAGGTGACCTGATCGTCATGCTGAAGGACGAAGTGATTAAAGCCAGTTATGAAGCCGCCGATGCGCAGTACAAAATGGCGCAGCTGAATGTGGAAAAACAACGGTCCGTCTACGATCAACAAGGGATTAGCGAACTGCAATACAAGAATATGTTGTACGGCCGCGACGCCGCCAAAGCGAATGCTGAACTGATGAAGGCACGCTGGGAACGGACGCAGCTTCGGAGCCCCATCAACGGCGTGGTGGATAACACTCTCCCCAATGCCGGTGAAATGGCCCCACCGGGTATGCCGATAGCTCGAGTGGTGAATCTTGAATCAATCAAAATACAGGCGGAGGTTCCGGAACTCTACTCCGGTGCGATCACGATCGGTACTCCAGCGGTG
>JBAYJG010000168.1:0-7005 GCA_041665225.1 Bacteroidota bacterium | reverse complement strand
TGATGCGGTGACGCCAACACTTGCGGAGATCTACGCATCGCAAGGTGAATACCGTGCGGCAATCCAGGCATACGAGATCCTGATGTTCTCCCAACCGCACAAAGGCGGGGACTTCCAGAAACGGATCAGGGAATTGCAACAACTGCAGATGGAAAAAGACGGTTTGATTTGATCGATTAAAAAGACACACCGCAAAGTTCGCAAAGTACGCAAAGAAATAGTTTAGGCCCGGACTCCTCTCCGGGCTTTACTTTTTTAATACCCCCAAGAGTTGTCATTCCGGTGAAAGTAAGATTGATCTAAAAGCACCACGGAGTGCACGGAGATCACAAAGATTAATTATATGCTCGGATTCTTGTCCGCGCAATGCATTGTTGGTTGTTCTATGTGTTGTCATTCCGGCGTACGCCGGAATCCAGGGAGTGTTGTACCACAAAGCAAGTCCCGACAATATCCATCAGGACGAACCGAAGAATGGCAGGAATCCCTCCCAAGATGCCCCGCAGAAGCATCAGGCATGACGGATTTATAAGAACGTCCATTCCCGCGTTCAAAAGTTCTCGTCATTCCCGTCCCAACGGGACCACTTCGTGGGATTCTTTTGCCGGGAATCTTTGTGAAAGTCATTTTAAAACAAAAAACCCCGAATCTTCGGGGTTTTTCATAACTGCTATTGAACAATTACTTCAGTTTGTTCACATACTTCGTCAGTTTCGACTTCAGATTTGCCGCTTTGTTCGCATGGATCACTTTCTTGCCGGCCAGCTTATCCAAAAACGAGATTGTCTCTTTCAACAGCGCTGTTGCTGTGTCCTTCGTCTGCGTTGAACGGACTTTCTTTAAAAGTGTTTTCATTGTCGATTTATCGGACAAATTGCGTTTTGCGCGGCGCGCGTGAGTCCGAATCCGTTTTTCTGCTGATTTATGTTGTGCCATTGTGTTTCTCCTGATGTATATCGTTGATTTAAGTGTGTTAGTATAATAAAATTCCTGTCCAGTTACAATTTCTTTTCCCAGTAGATGGTTTTCCGCAGTCCTTCTACCCATTTCTCATAGGTAGCGCTCAGTTTGAACTGTAATGCCAGCTGCTCCAGTCGTTTGTAGTCATCATTGAGATTAATGGAATGTTCTTGCGTGACCGAACGGACAAGGATGATGTGGTATCCGTACTTGTTCTGTACATTTAGTTTGCGTGGTTCGCTGATGTCTCCCGCTTTTGCTTCCTTTACAAAATCTGCATATGCAGGATCGAGCTGGTCCATGGCAATGCGTCCCAGGTCACCACCGACATCCTTGGTATCGTTATCTTCGGAGTTCTTCCGTGCCAGCACACCGAAACTTCCGCCGTGCATCACTGAATCCCGCAGTACACGCAGTTTAGCGATTGTCGAGTCGTCGTTCGTCTGAGACATTTGAATCGGGAAGAGAATGTGACGTACCCGCACCGCATCGCCCCTCCGTTCCATCAATTGAATGATGTGATACCCGAACTGTGTTTTCACCGGCTTAGAGATTTCATTGACATTCAGTGTGAATGCTACCTCTTCAAATTCTTTTACAAACGATCCGCGTCGTGCGAATCCCAGATCGCCTCCCAGCGAAGCGGTGCCATCCGAAGAATACCGTTTTGCATAGTCCGCAAAATCGCCGCCGGCTTTAATACTGTCCACGATTGCTTGTGCCTTGATAAAGATCGCCTGCAGCACGGTGGAATCCGGCTTCGGCTCGATGTAGATGTGGCTCAGTTCGAATTCTTTCGGCACATTGGGAATGCTGTCCTTGTACATAGCATAAAACTCTTCCACCTCGCGACGGGAGACAGTCAGTTGCGACTGGCGTTGCTGCTGGATCTTCTGCACCAGCATTTGTTTGCGAATGAGCTCGCGGAACTGGAAATCCCGCTTCATCCTGTTCACTGTCATGCCGTAGATCTCTTCCAGCTTTTCCTGCCCGCCTACCTGATACGTCATCCGGGAGATCTGTTGTTCCAACCGCTCGGTCACTTCGTCATCGGTGACAACAACGCTATCCTCGATCGCCTGGGCAAGCACCAGCTTATCGTTGATCATGCCGTCCAGCACGCGCTCGCGCAATTCTTTGGATGTTGGATCAAGCCGGTTTTGAACGGCTAATTGCTGTACGGTGAAGTTGAGATCCGATTCTGTAATCACTTCCCGGTCTACGACGGCGATGATACGATCCAGCGATTTTTGCGCCAACGCTGTAGATACGAGCAGCATGATGAGAAAATATTTCTTCATAAAGTTATCTTTCACTGGTCAATGAATCCTGCACGGCGGTCATTATTTGCACCGAATGTTTCGAGCGAAGACTCTGTAAATATTGTTGGTACCGCAACTGGCGCCGTTCCATAATCAGTCTGCTGCGTATCTGCTGTTCCACGTATGCGAGTGGAGAAGATGTGCCGCTTTTGAATTGTCCCAGTGATCGGATTACCACATATCCGACACTTGTCTTCACCGGGAACGAGACTTCCTGTATTCCCATTGCTGTCGCCACTTTCCATAGTTCTGGCGGATAGAGGGACGATTGCGGATAAAAAGAAGAATCGGTCGCAGAAAGCACACCTTTGCTCATATCATCGCCGAACCGTTCCAGGCTCTTATGCCACCCATCCACACCGAGTGCCGCAGTACGGAACTGATTTGCCGGTTCCAGGTCCCGGAAAACAACCATGGAAAGGCGGATGATGTTTTCCTGCAGTGTGAATTCGGCACCGTGTTCCTGGAAGTACGTTGCGATCTCACTCTGCTGAATGGAGCCGTCCGCCATGGAATACACTTCTTTTTCCAGCAGGTCGGCGATTGTCAGCTGCTTCAGAGCTTCTTCCATCTTTTCTTTGATCTGTTCACTGCCATCATACCCGCGTTGCTGCGCTTCCTGGAAGAGCAGTTCGTTGATTACCCAGCGGTTGGCGTACTGTTGGATTTCGCTCTGCGTCAACTGTTGCGACGGATCGATGTGCTTGCGGATCGATTCCATAGTCAGCACTTTGTCGTTGACACGTGCGACAACGGAACCGTTCTCTTCGGTTTGCGTGCACCCTGCGGCAGCAATCAGCAGGGAAATAAAAAAGAAAAGAGGAAAGCGAATGGCGCTTTCCTCTTTTGTGCGAGATATGGGCATTAATGTTGTTGTTGGGGGAATGTCTTTGCCAGTGCCTCCGCATTGAGCATTACCGGATACTTCTTCTTCAGGTTCTCATACCAGGCTTCGCTGAGACGCTTTGTCTCAAATTCCTGGAATGCGCCGGACACTTCAGACTGTGCTTCTTCATAAGTCTTTTCCCGCGCCGGATCTTTCTTGATCACTTTAATAAACGAGAATCCGGCGTCATTGGCAAAATAGGTCGTCGTGTCGTTCACCTGAATGTTCCATGCACGTTGTGTTACATCGTTGGTCGTGACCGGTTGGAACCCGAGCACTCCGCGTGTGGCTTGCGTGGTACCGCGTGAATTGTACCGGGCTGCAGCGGAATCAAACGTGATCGGAGCAACGGCGATTTTTACCGTTTCAAATTCTGGTTTTTTCGCCTTTCCTTTTGTCTTTTTTGCCACAAGCGTATCTACCGTGTAGCCCTGCAGCGATTTCTGAACGAGTTTGGCAACACTGTCCGAAGCGACATAGATCTCCTGAATGTTCACGCGGTCCGGCCATGTATATTTGCCTTTGTTATCCGCATGGTAAATGTGCAGGACGGAATCGTTCGGCTGCACTTTGTTCCAGACATTTTCCTGTTCCGCTTTGAAGAGCAGAATGCCTTCCTCGTATTCCTTCATTGTCTTTCCAAAATCGGGAAATTTGCTCTGCAACAGCTGTGCATGATATTCTGTAATCAACGCGTCGCCGGTCTTTGTGATGATGGTGCGGACCGTGTTCGGTACATTGAAGGCAAGGTTGTCCAATTCCGAATTCGTTTTGGAAATACGGATGACGGAATCGAGCGTCACATTTTTCCCGCCGTAGGAAAAGATGACGGAGCTGCGAACGGACGGTGATAATGAACTGTCCCATTGTGCTTCATTCGTCCATTTGGACGTATCAACCGATGATGCGAAGAGCGCGACATTCTGTTCATTGACGGTAAAATTATTTTCTTTCTTGATTTTGCTGATCATCCGGTCCCTGTCATATTGGAAACGGTAGTTCTGATATTCCGATTTCAATTGTGCTTCCATCTCTTTGTACGATACTAATCCTTTTGCGGTAAAGCGATAGACCAGATGGAGTCCGAACTGTGTGCGGATGATGGGGGAGAGTGAACTGTCCTTCATAGAGAAGATCAGATTGTCGAATTCACGGATGGTCCTGCCTCTATCAACGAAACCGAGGTCGCCCCCTTTGGCGCCGCTGAAGGTATCATCGGAAACCATGCGTGCAACCATAGCAAATTCTTTTTTTCCCGCAGCAATGGAATCACGGTACGCCGATAATTCCATCATTGCTTTGGCGGAATCTTCTGCGCTGGCATTTGGTGCAAGCCGTTTCATGATATGGCTGACATGCACTGCACTCTGATTCGGAAGGATATCGGTTACTTTAATGACGTGGTATCCGAACTGTGTGCGGATGGGGACTGCCGATACTTCCCCTTTTTTCAATCCGTAAACGCCATCTTCAAATTCCGGCACCATCGCACCGGCGCTAAAATAATACAGGTCCCCTTTATTATATTGCACGGAGGGATCCTTGGAATTGTTGAGTGCCAATGTTTCGAACGGAATGCCGCGTTTTAATGAATCAATAATTTGCATGGCGCCATTGAAGTAAGCAAGCGTATCGGCAGGATTTGTAGAGCCGTTGCCAACCAGGATGTGACTTGCGCGGATCTCATGTTGCTTGCGCTGATACAATTTTTCCAATGCCGGCTTGGTGATCTCTTTTTCCAGCATATACGAGACTGCAAGATTTTTACGGTAGTCGTTCAGTTCATTCTGCAGTTCTTGGTCTTTATCGTATCCGAGCGCGTATGCTTCTTTCACTTTCAGGCGGAATTTTACATAGAGATCCAAAAATTTCTGCTTGTCGTCCAGAGAGGTTTTTGCCGCTGCTTCCGTGCCGCCGTTATTCCGCGCAAACACCTCTTCAAATTCTTCAACGGAGATCTTCTCTCCAGCGATATCTGCAACGTACGAACCGCCGCAGCCAATGATTCCCGCAAATAATGCGAAAACGAACGTGGTCATCATTAACTTATTCAAACGCATACGTAAATTACTCCTCATCATTGATGGAAATAGTGGTGGAAAAACGTTCTAAGTATATAAAAATAATGAAATTAGGGGTGACAAGCAACGTTTTGCCGCTGTGTGTAACGGCCCGCGCACTATTTGACGAATGCCTAAATTACATTGTTCCCGGGTGGTTTTTCACTTTCAACTTCTCTATTTTGGCGTATGGATTTCTATGGAACGTTTTTTTGTTCGTTTTGCGGCGAGAAAAACGAGGTATTCGTCGAACCGGAAGCCGGGGACGAGCAAATCCTTACGGAAGACTGCTTCGTCTGCTGCCGTCCCAACGTGCTCCACATCCGCATCGCCAACCAACAAATCATTATCGAATCAGAATTTGAAGGATAACCCATGACACCGCAGCAATTCCGCGATTATGCCGAACACCAACTGGCACCGACAGAACCGCTCTTCTTGCTCGTACCGCCGGACCAGAAGGATTGGAAACCGACCGAAGAATCGTTCACGATCGGTCAATTGATGTATCATATGGCGTATGCACTGCGGTTCAATGCGAACGGGATCGCAAGAAATGAATGGGCGCTCCCATCGCTTCGTCATGTGTTCATCACGAACAGACGGACGCCGAGCGCTTCGGTTGAGGAGTGCGTGAATCTGTACAGGGAAAATGTAAAATACTTCCTGGATATTTTTTCTGCTATGAGCGACGAGGAATTTCAGACGGGTGAACTGGATACACTGCAGCTTGGCCGCGCACAGAAATGGCGCATGTCGCTCTTCGCACTGGAGCATCACTTGAATCACAAAGCAGAGCTGTTTATGTATCTGAAGCTGATGGGGAAGAAAGTAACATCAAGAGAGCTGTACGGGAATTTGGGATGAGTTGGTTCACGAGCTCAAGACAACCTTATGCCGCTTTTTTCAGCGCCTGCTGAGCAAACCAAAATGATGTGAGAAGGAAAAGAATAAATCCTGCGGATTCGATCAAGATGATCTTCAACGATCCAATGCCGACCGTCAGATATCGCAGCACGTCCGTATGCCATGTTAATGGATTGGCATATGAAATATAGCGCAGCCACTCCGGCACCGAATCTAGTGGATAGAACATGCTGCTGATGAACATCAGCACGAAATAGGTTACGTTGATCACCGTATTGAACGCATCATTCCGCCGGATGCGGAATGCAACGATCGACAATGCAAAGAACCATCCCGCAATTCCTACCATCACACACAGAAATGTGAACGGCAGCAAGGCAATGTTGACCGGAATTTCCAAGAGGAAGATTGCAGCGCTTACCGTGAGCGTGGTTTGTGCACATGCCATAACGCATTGGAACAGCATTTTCCCGAACAGCAGTTCTCCCCGTGTCATGGGATAGGTGAGGAATTCATAAAAGATGCCGTTGTCCCGGTCCACAAAAAAACCATACGCCTGATTGATGGCGCTGCCAAAACAGGACATGGAGAGGACACCTGCCAGGAAAAAATTGTTGTATGAAACCGCCATGCCGGATGTCGTAACACCGATGCCGACCGCCTTGTTGAAGCCGACGCCGAACATCAGAAGATACAGCAGAGGGACCGCCATATCGAAAAAAAGCCAGGTCAGGCTGGACAAACGGATCAGCGCATCGCGGTACACAATGGCAAAAACATTTCTCATACAGCAGTGTTCGCTTTCTTCCTGTCAATGAGTTCCACAAATACGTCTTCCAGCGATGCGGTAGAAATTTCGAACTGCTTCAATGCTCCTGTGGAGCGGGCAAGGGTAAGAATATCCAGCGCG
>JBAYJG010000167.1:0-7008 GCA_041665225.1 Bacteroidota bacterium | reverse complement strand
TTGCAGTATCCAGCAAGTGCTTCGTCGATGGAGTTATCCACTATTTCGTAAACAAGGTGGTGAAGTCCGCGTGTACTAACGTCGCCGATATACATGGCGGGACGACGGCGCACCGCTTCCAATCCTTTTAATACGGTGATATCCTCTGCGGTATAATCCCCGCTGTGCTTCTTTGGTTTATTCTCTGCCACAATGATTCCTTTTGTATTAATAATTCGGGCCGTTTCCAGCCGTGGTCTTTATCGAAATTTGATGTCGATAATGCTTGTTGAATTTGTTTTTTCGTGGATCTTATCCAGGATCTCTTTTTTGCGGAACGTCAGCTCTGTTCTCCACGGTGCATTGTTCACGCTCACATACAACACTCCGTTCTGCATTCGTTCCGGCTGCGCGACCTTTGCCACCTGCTGACCCACCACTTCGTTCCACACATCGAAGATCTTGTACTGTTCAACCTGTTTCTCGATGCCGAGCGACTGTACCAACTGTTTCAACGCGTCGCCGAGCGATTGTATGTTCTCTTTTCGAATCATAAGGTCGAGCGCTGCGTCTGTCGCCGTTGTTTGTTAAGCTCTCACCGGTTCGCCGATGATTGTTCCGCTCTTGATAAAAAATTTTTTCCGCTCGCTGTTCCACTCCACACCGCCAAACATCTTTTCGCTGGTTGTTGTGATGAAAATCTGACCTAGCGATTCGGCAACAGAAAGCAGCTTCTTGCTGCGGTATTCGTCCAGCTCGCTAAACACATCGTCCAACAGGAAGACCGGTGTTTCATTACACCGTTCTTTCAGGAAAAAGAATTCTGCAACCTTCAGCGCTACCAGGAACGTCTTGTGCTGTCCCTGTGATGCAAAATGTTTCAGCGACATTCCGTTCAACGAAAAGATAATTTCATCGCGGTGCGGACCGACAAGCGTCGTCTGAAACCGCTGTTCGTCCTTTTTCTTCTTTAACAGTTTTGTTTCCATCGCCGCAGAAATCTCTTCAAGTGTTGCTCCGGCAGCGATATTGATCGATGGTGCATATTCTATTTTCGGCGTTTCCCGTTCGTCGACGATATCCAGATATGTCCGGGCGATGAATGGTGCAAACTCGTTTAGGAACCGGTTGCGCTTATCGATAATCCGCGAACCGTATTTCACCAGCATTTCATTCCAGGGCGCCAGTGCGCCGCTTTCTTCTCTTCCCTGCTGGTCTGAAAGGATCGCATTGCGCTGCCGGACGATCCTCCGGTATTCCATGGAATCTTCAACGTAAGATTTACTGCTCTGCGAGATTACCAGGTCGATAAACTTCCTCCGGTCTGCCGGGGAGCCGAATGTGATCGCGCTGTTTTCCGGCGATAAGATCACCACGGGAAACATTCCTATCACTGTTGAAAATTTTTCCACCTCCGCGCCGTTGATTGTGAATTTCTTTTCCTTTTTCCCCTCGTCGTAGGTAACGCGCACCTGGAATAGTTTTCCTTCATCCGATTCCAGCGTGCTTTTAATCTCAAAGAACGATTGCTGCTGCTGCATCACCGTTGCGTCGGCGCTGGCATAAAAACTTTTTGTCAGACAAAGAAACGACAGCGCTTCCAGGGCGTTGGTCTTACCTTGACCGTTCTCCCCGAGAAGCACGTTGACTCGTGCACCAAACTCAAAGGCTGTTTCGTTGTGATTGCGAAAACTGCGCAGGTGGGCATTGGAAATTTTCATTGCCGCGCGATGAATTAATTATTCAACCGCACCGGCATTATCAGCATCAATACGTCTTCTCCGTCCTTCTTGGACACCGGGGAGACGATTGCTGCGCGGTTCGGCGAACTGAGTTTGAATTCCACCTCTTCGGAATCGATGTGCGACAACACATCAATCACGTAGGCGGAATTGAAACCGATTTCCATTTCTTCGTCGTTATAATCGCACGAGACTTTCTCTTTCGCCTCGCTGCCAAAATCCTGGTCTTCCGCCGTTACTCTCAGCTCATCTTTTCCAACAGAAAGCCGGATCTGATGGGTGGTGGAATTCGAATAGAGCGATACACGGCGGACTGATTGTAACATCTCGTTCTTGCTGACGATCAATTTCCGTTCATTGTCCAGCGGAATAACTGTTTCATAGTTCGGATATTTTTCCTCGATCAGCCGGGAAATAAGCGATGTTCCGTCGAATTTAAACATGACGTGAGTGGCGCTGATGGAAACTCGTGTTTCTGCTCCTGTCGCTACTTTATCCAGCTGTGAAAGTGCTTTTGCAGGAATAATAATATCTTTTGAGAGTTTTGTATTTCCGAGATTCTTGTTATTCACGCGGACCAAGCGGTGACCGTCTGTCGCCACGGCGCGCACTTCGTTCTTAGAAAACTGGAACAACACGCCCATCATCGCCGGACGTAACTCGTCCGCACTGACCGCGAACATTGTTGTTCCGATCAGGCGCTGTAACACCAGAACATCAAACCCTACTTCTGCTTCCCCTTTAAACTCGGGGATTGCGGGGAATTCTTCGCTGGATTCTCCGGTAAGTGTATATTCACCGTTATCCGTTTTCATTTTTATCTTGTTCGATTCGGTGTCTATTGTAAAAGTGATATTTGTGTCCGACAATGCCTTTACAGTATCGAAGATACGTTTCGCCGGAATTGCAATCGTTCCATTCTGACTTCCCTGCACTTCCAGTGAAACAGAAACGGAAATCTCCAGATCGGTGGCGGTAATTTTTAATGTGTTAGCATGAATATCAAAATGAAGGTTTTCAAGGATAGGAAGAGTGGATCGGGTGGGAACTACGCTGACTGTTTTTGCCAATGCTTTCTGTAGATCAGCGCTCCTGACGGAAAATTTCATTAGGAATCTCCTTAAATTTATTGACCAATACGCATAAATTTTTAGTGCAGTAATATACGAAAAATGTGCCTGAAACCCAAAGGAAGAATACCTGTAAGTATTTATTCTTTCAGTGAGTTAGAGGCTTATTATAATATATATTTAATTTTAAAATCATAATAACAATAATAGTGTGGATATGTGGATATGTATCTCTTTATCATCCTTCTCCAGACGAATTAAGAAAAAACAGTGTCGACAGCTTGTTGGTATCGATCCGGTTTATCCACCGCTATTCACAGCAGCCGTTATCAGACAGCACACAACCTAAAGTACCAACATCGCATTAACATCAATCCACATACCATCCACGGAACATTGTGGAAAACTATTTAAAATAAAAAAGGGATCAACCGCATATTGACCCCACTTCTGTATTTTTGAAAACAGTTTTACCGGGAATAGATATCAATCTTCTTTTTAACCTGATCGATAGAGGCACGGAATTTCTGATCGATCTTGATTTGTTCTTCCACGGTTTGGCAAGCATGGATAACAGTACTATGATCCCTACCGCCGAAATTCAAACCGATCGTCTTCAACGAACAATTCGTCAGGTCCTTTGCCAGGTACATCGCAACCTGACGGGCGATCACCACTTCCTGTTTCCGAGTCTTGGCGCGCAGCAGGTCGTTGGGAATATCATAAAACTCGGAAACGATACGCTGAATCTCTTCCACTGTCAGCGGTGAACGAACCTCCGTCACGACAGAGCTTAATACTTCGCGAGCCATCTCAATATCAATATCTTTCCCCAACAGCGAAGCATTGAACAACAGCTTCGTATAACAACCTTCGAGTTCTCGAACGTTTGATTTGACGTTTGCAGCAATAAAATCGAGCACCTGCTCCGGGATCACGACGTCATCCCGCTCGCATTTGTTCCGCAGAATGGCGGACCGCGTTTCCAAATCGGGTGGCTGAATATCGGCAGTTAATCCCCATTGAAAGCGCGAAATCAGACGCTCATCAAGCCCTTGTAGTTCTTTCGGCGGTCGATCGGAAGAGAGAATGATCTGTTTGCCCAATTGGTGTAAGGAGTTAAAAGTATGAAAGAAGCTGTCCTGTGTTTTTTCTTTACCAGTGAAGAATTGGATATCATCGACAATTAAAATATCCATACTTCGATAGAAACTGGAGAAATCTGTTGTAGCATCGTTCCGAATAGCATCAATAAACTCGTTCGTGAATTTCTCGCTGGAAACATACATTACACGTTTTGCTTTTCCGGATTCAAGAGCATAATTGCCGATAGCCTGCATTAAATGCGTTTTCCCAAGGCCTGTCCCGCCGTAGAGCACCAACGGATTAAACGATGTACCGCCAGGATTGTTCGCCACCGCCATAGCAGCGGCACGGGCAAGCTGATTGCTTTCCCCTTTAATAAAGTTATTGAAGGTATTCCGTTTGTTTAAAAATGTCTTTTCGTACAGCAGCGGTTGTGTATACTGAGATTGCTCCACTTTTACCTGGAACGGCTCTGCGGCTGCCTTTACCGCCGGATCGTTTGGCGTAACAACAATCGAGGGAGAGGGTTCGTCAGCGGGAACAACGGTATATGTCAACTTCGCCGAAGGACCCAAAACTTTTGCCAGCGCACCCGAGATGAGCGAATAATAGTGTTCTTCCAACCATTCATAAAAGAACTGGCTGGGAACCGTGACAGAAACCTCATCACGATCAATCTTGATCGGCTTAATGGGTTCAAACCAGGTTCGAAAACTTTGCGAGTTTACTTCGGGCTGTATATGCGAAAGGATTAATTTCCACGTGGATTCCATCTCTTCTTTTTGTATGACATCTGATTGCACTGAAGAAGGAACATCGGCAGCGGTGACAATGGAAATCATAGAACCTCAAACGTTATCAACATCTAACATTGTTTTATACACAATGTTATTAACAATATCAAAATCTTTATTTAACAAGCTTACAGGAAAAAGAGAATTATACACATCAAAACAACAACGCTAAACCATTGTAAATCAACACTAGACGGTTCAAAACACCAACTTATCAACACGCCGTGTGAATATCTTTTTCTATAACCAACAGCCGCTTCCACCAGCATCTTCCACGGCGAAAGTTATCCACATTTAATCCACAGCACACTACGCATACAACTCTTACACAGTATATCGTACTTCGGGGAGATAAGTCAAGAAGAATTTTTACAAACGGGAAATAATTTTTCAAGGAAAGCTAACGTAAAATAAAATATTCCCGCAAACACCGTTCCATATAAATTTATCTTGTTTGTCCGGCGATGTTTTCGTATTTTCTATAGCTTTTATTCATCTGGAGAAACAATGAAACGCACATTTCAACCGCACAAACGTAAACGCAGGAATACGCACGGATTTCGTGAGCGTATGGCAACAAAAAACGGACGCAAAGTTCTATCAAGTCGCCGGGCTAAAGGGCGACACAAATTGACCGTCAGCGACGAACCGCGTTCATAACGCGGTGTTGCGGGCGTTCGTGCTTCTCTCCTCTCGGACAACATCAGGAAGCGGCGGCGTGAGTGCGACAGACACTTCCCAAATCAATCATCCTTCGCGGATACCAATCGTTCACCACAGTCATCACTAGCGGAGTTTCCCTTCAGGGGACCCCATTGACAGCGTTTCTTTTGACGGCTAAGAACGAAAAGGATGTGGCGATTGGATTCTCGGTTCCGAAGAAACAGGTTCCCCTCGCTGCGGACAGGAATCGGATTAAACGATTGATGCGAGAGGCGGTCCGTAAACACTTCGGCGACGTTCTAACGGCGGCGCACATGAAACACACCGGCATACGCATCGTACTCATGTTTAAACGGGAGAAAGCGAAAGACATAAATCGCCTGATGCTTCACGATATCGAACCGGCATGGATCGATCTCCAGCAACGCATTCTGTCAACGCTATGAAACAACTGTTTATCTTTTTGATCCGCGTTTATCAGATGGTGATCTCACCGTTTCTGCCGGCCAATTCGTGCAGATTTTTTCCAACCTGTTCTGCCTACACAATTGAATCAATCCAAAAACACGGAGCCCTGAAGGGTTCGTTGCTCGGCGCGAAACGGATCTGCAAATGCCATCCGTATCACGAAGGGGGCTACGATCCTGTTCCGGATCATTTTTCACTGACGAAACAACACTAAGACTATGGGAAGACAAGAAACACTCGGATTTGTCCTTATCGCCGCCGTTCTGATGGCGTGGATGTATTTTACGTCGCCGGCGCGGCAACCGCAAGCAGCACAACCAGCCGCAACGCACGCTTCTGCCGATTCCGCGGTGAAACAACAACCGCGAACAGAAGAAAAAACAATCGCGGAACCGAAGACCGAACAGCCCGCCGCCCAGCAGAGCGAATCATACGGCAAATATTTTTCCGGCACCGAAATTGGCCGCGAACAGGTCTTCACGATTGAAACAGAAAACTATATTGCCGAACTCTCCACCAAAGGAGGCTCGGTAAAACAATGGACGTTGAAGAAACACAAGACGTGGGATAATCATCCCGTCCAACTGGTGACCGGTGAACGCGGAGATTTTAACATTCTCTTTACCACAACCGACGGACGGATGATTAACACCCGAAATCATTTTTTTGCAACCCAAATTCCCGTCGGTGGCAAGATCGTCCTTTCCGGCGACGAGCAGTATGTTATTACGTTTGTGCTGAATGCCGCCGAAGGAAGAATTGTAAAAAAACTGACGTTTAAGAATACAGCGTATGATTTTGATGCGGACCTGTCATTCGAAGGGATGCAGAATGTCATTGCGAATTACGAGTATCAGATCCTGTGGGAAAGCGGAATCAAATACACAGAATACAACAGTGTTGATGAATCGAATCTAGCCGCGGCCTATACCTACGGCGGCGGCGAGTTGAAGGAAATCAACGCTTCCTCGAGCGGTGATAATCCAAAAGAGGATCCTTCCGGACAGACCGAATGGGTTGCGCTGCGAAATAAATATTTTGCGGTAGCCATTCTTGCGCAAGATAAAAAAGCCACCGGTGCGTACCTGGAAGGCCAGCACGTCACCGCAGAGGCGGGCGGCGTCGTTGAAAAATATTCAATCGCCTTAAAATATCCTTTTAAAAATACAATTTCTGAAACAGCAAAAGTTTCCACATATATCGGAC
>JBAYJG010000166.1:0-7092 GCA_041665225.1 Bacteroidota bacterium | reverse complement strand
GATCGCGAAGCTTCAACGTTTGATCTGGGTCTCGGTGCTGATTATTTAATGTACATGTCTGGTGCTTCTACCCGCGTTCGTCCGTATATGGGTGCTGGCGTTGGTGTTGGCTTAGGTTCATCATCGACCAAGAATTCTGTTACACCTGCGATCAATGGAGAAGTTGTTGAAGTAACCAATACACGTGCTGGTGTTGATGGATTTGGATTATCCCTCGGAGCCATCATTGGTGCAGAATTCTATCTGTATCCCGAAATGAGCCTTTCCGCAGAATATCGCTTAGGGTTACTGACCTTAACATCCGGCGCTGATTCTGTTACCAAAACAGAAGGTGCTGCAGATGCAACAGCAAAAGGAACTTCGGGTATGAATCTGCTTGGTTTCGGTGCAACAGCAGTTATGTTACATATCTATTTCTAATCTGAATAAGATTGAAGAAATGAAGGCGTTCTGATTATTCAGAACGCCTTTTTTATTTTTGTTTTCCGTATATTATACCATGAATATTCAAACGGACTTTCTGGTGATCGGCAGCGGTATTGCAGGACTTTCCTATGCAATGAAAGCGGCTGAAATTGGAACAGTTGCCATCGTGACGAAAAAAGAACAGGCGGAATCCAATACCAACTACGCTCAGGGAGGTATTGCAGCTGTTGTTTCCAAGACTGATGCTTTTGAAAATCACATCAATGACACTATGAAAGCCGGAGCATATCTGTGTCACCGTGATACAGTTGAACTCGTGGTAAAAGAAGGTCCCGAACGTATCAATGAATTAATCGACGTCGGAGTCCAGTTTACAAAAAGAGGCGAATTGCTCGATCTGGGGAAGGAAGGGGGGCATTCGCATCATCGTATTGTGCATGCTGCCGATCTCACCGGCAAGGAAATCGAGCGTGCGTTATTAGCCAAAGTTTCTTCCCATCCGAACATCCAGGTTTTTGAAAATCATATCTCCATCGATCTTATCACAGAACATCACCTCTTTGGCGCGCAAAAACAATCATTGGATATGATCCATTGCTGGGGCGCATATGTGCTGGATGTCGAAAAGAATGTCGTCAAGACATTTCTGGCAAAAACAACATTGCTCGCGACCGGCGGGGCCGGACAAGTATATCTGCATACAACGAATCCTTTGATCGCGACAGGCGACGGTGTCGCAATGGCATATCGTGCTGGTGCAAAGATCGCGAACATGGAGTTTATCCAGTTTCATCCTACCACGCTGTTCAATTCTGGATCACCTTCCTTTCTCATCTCCGAAGCGGTGCGCGGATTCGGTGCTATCCTCCGCAATTCCAAAGGGGAGGACTTTATGAAGAAGTATGATCCTCAGGGTTCATTGGCACCAAGAGATATTGTGGCACGTGCTATTGACAACGAGTTGAAGCGAAGCGGAGACGAATGTGTGTACCTTGATCTAAAACACTTACATGGACCGGCTGTAAAAGACCATTTTCCAAATATTTATGACCGTTGCATGAAATTCGGGATAGATATTACAAGTGATCTTGTCCCGGTAGTTCCTGCTGCGCATTACACGTGCGGCGGGGTAGTTGTCGATATTGATGGCGCCACCACAATCTCAGGGCTCTATGCTGTTGGCGAAGTGAGTATGACCGGTTTACATGGAGCCAATCGTTTAGCAAGCAATTCGCTCTTAGAAGCGGTTGTTTTTTCTCACCGCGCTGTAGAAAAGATCAAACACAAGAAAAATAACGGCGCGAATGTACCTCCCACAATACCGGACTGGGATGACAGCGGAACGATCAACAGTGAAGAATGGGTGTTGGTTTCTCACAACAGGAAGGAGATTCAGCAGCTGATGTGGGATTATGTCGGGATTGTTCGTTCCAACCACCGGTTGGAACGTGCCCAGCGCAGGACAAAACTGATTTTGGAAGAGGTCAACGGTTTCTATAAACGGACGAAAGTTACAGAAGGTTTAATTGAATTACGAAATCTCTCCTGCGTTGCGGATCTCATCATTCGTTCTGCGCTGGAACGCAAAGAGAGCAGAGGGTTGCATTACACAACAGATTATCAAACAGTGGACGACATTCACTGGTTAAAGGACACGGTCATACAGTAGATGAAAGCAAAAAATTACAAGCGGTTCAAGAATGACAAACCCCGCACTGCATGCGGTATCTTCGGAGTGTTGGATCATCCCACGGCATCTGTGTTAACGTATTACGGACTGCATTCGCTGCAACATCGAGGACAGGAAGCAAGCGGAATAGTCTCGTGCGAATTTCGTGAGGATAAAAAACGAAATCATTTCAATATGGTGAAAGGGATGGGGCTCGTGACGGACGTCTTCAAGGATTATGATCTTCTGAAGAACCAATTGAAAGGAAAGATGGCGATCGGTCACAACCGATACTCAACAACGGGATCTGCAAACAACGAAAAGAACATCCAACCGCTCATCGTCAATTACCGGGATGGAAATCTCGCTGTTGCGCACAACGGAAACTTGACGAACTACCGTACTATTAGAAAACAACTACAAGATGACGGAACGATCTTCCAAACGACGTCGGATACAGAACTGTTGCTGCATCTGATCGCTCGGAGCAAACAAAAAAAACAGATTGATCAGATCCGTGAAGCAGTCGATCAGGTGGATGGTGCTTTTTCACTGCTGCTGATGACGGACACGATGCTTGTTGCCGTTCGTGATATTCATGGATTTCGGCCTCTTGCCTTAGCGGAAAAGGACGGAAGCTATGTCGTCGCTTCCGAGACGTGCGCCTTTGATATCATCGATGCAAAATATATCCGCGATATCGAACCGGGAGAGATCCTGGTAATCGACAAACGTGCAGACTCAAAAGAACCGCTGACATCGTACAGAATCAAGCGTCACAGCGAGCAGTCCCATCATTGCATCTTTGAGTATATCTATTTTTCGCGTCCCGACAGTTTCATCTTTGGCGATAGTGTCGATAAAGTGCGCAGAAAATTGGGAAAATCTCTCGCACAGGAATCACCGGTAACGCCGGATCCAGATGAAAAAACGATCGTTATCAGCGTGCCAGATTCAAGCAATACCGCAGCGTTGGGATTTGTGACAGAATCGATCAAACAAGGGATCAACACCAAGCTGGAACTGGGTCTCATCCGGAATCACTATGTCGGCAGAACATTTATACAGCCGGAACAAGGTCAGCGTGAAATGAAAGTGAAGACAAAGTTCAATACTGTCAAAGGAGTATTGAAAGGGAAGAAGGTTGTTGTTGTGGACGATTCCATTGTCCGCGGAACAACTTCCAAGCAGCTTGTGAAATTATTAAAAGAGGCCGGTCCCAAAGAGATTCACTTTAGAATTACCTCGCCGCCGATCATTAATTCTTGTTATTACGGAATGGACTTTCCGAATAGGGAAGATTTGATCGCGGTGAAATGCGATGAGAATGTGGAAAAGATCCGGCTGGAACTCGGCGTTGACAGCATTCAATATCTTTCAGTAAAAAAGATGCTTGCATCTGTTCCATCAGGGGAAAGAAAAGGA
The DNA here is from genome assembly GCA_041665225.1 of Bacteroidota bacterium. Classification (GTDB taxonomy): domain Bacteria; phylum Bacteroidota; class Ignavibacteria; order UBA10030; family UBA8401; genus UBA8401. The sequence goes on along the minus strand of JBAYJG010000166.1, from coordinate 3,572 downwards.
TATTGCACGGCATGTTTTGGCGGCAAATATCCAGCTCCAATTGAGAATGTGACGGATAAGAACGATCTCGAGGCATGATGCGGTGGGGAGCTTTCGTACATACCATACTGTTGCTGGCTTCCGTTCTTCATTCGCAAACGTACATCCTTAAATTCTCAACGGACGGCGTGGATTCCACCACCGTCCGTTCTCTTGTTTCCAACGCTTTGTTAGCAGCAAATCCTAAACTTGCTCCTGATCTTCAATCGCAATTTTCAATTCGGCGTCTTTCCACTCCACAGGCAATTTTCCGTTCTGCCTTTCCATGGCATCAATACGCCGTTATTCGATTTTCCCAACGACAAAGTGTACAATTCCTTCGTTTTATTTCTCAAGATCCTTCGATAGACTATGTTCAGGAAAGTCATACTCTGACGATTGATGGAGTTCCAAACGATTCAGCATACAATTCTCAATGGAACCTTCGCCGCATCGGCATCGCCTCGCTGTGGGAAAATGGGACAATCAATGCTTCTCTCCCCAAAGTTAAAATAGGTGTTATCGACACCGGGATCGATGATGGACATCCAGATCTGGTTGCAGGCATCGCTGTCAATCCGGGGGAGACCGGGAACGGAAAAGAGTCCAACGGCATTGATGACGACGGAAATTGTTTCATTGATGATTGGAAAGGATATGATTTCGTCGATTCGGATACAGAAGAGCAGGGCGATTGGAGGGATCGAGATAATACACCAAAAGATGAGCATGGCCACGGGACGTCGGTCGCTGGTATTATTGGAGCACAAAGTAATAATGGGACCGGTATAACCGGTATCCTGCCTGCACAGATATTGCCATTACGAGCGTTTGGAAAGAACGGCAATGGAAACGATATCGATATCGCATCGGCAATTGTGTATGCAGCAGATAATGGCGCAGAAGTGATTAATATGAGTTTTGGGGATGCTATTCAGTCCTTCATTATCCATGATGCGATCCGCTATGCCTATACGAAGAATGTTGTGTTAATTGCATCCAGTGGGAATGATGGTAGCGAGTATCCGCATTATCCATCCGACTTTAGTGAAGTAATATCAATAGGTTCTATCAATCGATTTGATACTCGTTCTATCTTCTCTTCTCACAGTCCATCGCTGGATCTTATGGCGCCGGGTGAAGAGATTATCACTACTACCTTAGGTGGTGGATATACAAACCAGTTTTCAGGAACATCTGCTGCGGCACCTCATGTTTCGGGAGTTGCGGCATTGGTGATAAGTCTTGAAAAGGGAAAAGGATCGAAACCGGGTGCAGGATTTACCAATGAAGAGATACGTGGTATTCTTATGAATACAGCAGATGATGCCGGGGAAACCGGGTGGGACAAGAATTACGGTGCTGGAATTGTTAATGCAGGGAAAGCAATTCAAACTGTCGCAGGTTCTCGTAGTATTATTCATTCTCCGGAAATGGATAATATCATTACTGAAAATTCGGTGCCCATTATTGCTACTGCAATATCTCCATACTTCCAATCGGTGCAACTGTTCTATGGAGAGGGAGAAAATCCTGTGCAATGGAACCCGATAACTTCTGAAACTGCCCACATGTACGTTAAAGATACTCTTACTATTTGGGACGTAAGTTCATTACAGCCAAATATTTACATACTCAGACTTGTAATGAAAAACAGCAAGGGGATGGACGTCGAATTTCGCCAAAGAGTGATCTTCGATCCTACGACTCCGAAAGTGCTTTCGTTTCACTTCAGGGATTCAGTCATCATCGGAAGTGAATATGGTGCTTTCGTGGAGGCAGTGATGGACAGGAATTCAACGGGGAAATTATATTACAGACCTACTGGTTCTGGTCCTTATAAAGTGATTCAGTCATTCGGCAGCCAGCTTCATCATACATTCCTGCTGCAGAATAAAGACTTTTCTCCGAATGTTCACTATGACATCTATTGTGATTTTATCGAAAAATCATCACAACATCGATCGACGAAGTTCTATTTAACCGATTCATTGGGATTTCCTGTAACTATTGCGACACAATCCATTGCAACCACCGGATTCGTTAAAAAAACGTTTTCAGTTCCGAAAGGATTTCTCTTAAATTCAGTTCAGAGTATTGGAGGATCTCCTTCAATAATTCTTAATGAATATTCTTCGGATAATGACTTTGGCAAATTGAAAGTCTACAACTTTAGCAACGGAAGTTTTCAATTGAAAGACTCTTCAGCTTCTTCCTGGGTTCCTCGTGCATTCATCCGCAATAATGGTGAAGGGAAGTCCATGATCTTGGTGCAGGACCGGGGAGTATCGCAATTGCTGCAAGTGGATACGGTGAACGGAAAATACTTCCAGCAACCGGTGTGGGGAGATTCCTCCGATGTGTGGGTGAGTCAACTGATCGATCTTGATGGGGACAATCGTCCGGAGATTATCGCTAGAAGCAGTAGTGAGTTTTTAGTTTACAAGAACAGTGGGAATAATATTTTTTCGTTGCAGAGCAGATTGCCGGATCCAACACAACCGTTATCCGGAGAATCCCGGAATCAATTCGGTCCGCCTCGCTCAATTGTCAGTGATTTTACGAATTCAGGAAAAAAAGAAATTTTTTTTGCTGATTACGACGGCGATATAATCATGTATCGTCAACGAGAAGTGAATTCGTTGCAGTTCGATACAGTCGGTACAGATCGGACGGATCTTTTTGAAATGAGCGATTTTCTTACGGCAGGTGATTTTTCTGGAGATGGTATTGTCGATTTTGCAGTCGCCGGCCATACGGACATGGATTTAAATCTGGAGCGTGAATATGATCTGCCGGTCTGGACGGTACGAGTATTCTCGCATACGCCGGATGATGCCGCAGGAACTGTTTCGAAGATCTGGGATCAGCAATTCATCGGCGTGAAGTCTGGAAGAAATTTTGATAACGGTGTTATGAGCGGAAAATTGAAGGTCAATGATATGAAGGATGCTTTGTTCCTTTCTCTCAATCCGCAATTATATATTTTTGAATGGAATACCCTCAAAAAGACTTTTGAATCGAAGTGGGTACATTCCTCTCAAAGCAATAGTGTTGTTGTCTACGATTTTAATGGAGATTCCCTTAATGAGTTTGGTTTTCATTCAAATGGCACAACTGAATTCTGGTCACTCGCTGGGACATCAGATCCTGCTGCGCCGTTTGCCGTTACCGCAATTCCGCTTTCTTCATCTAAAGTGCAATTGCGTTGGAACTCTTCCGCAACATCTCACACTATTTTTAAAGGAACTGTTACTGATTCTCTTACAGCAGTCGCTGTTGTGAATGGAACGGAATGGATAGACAGCACTGTTCTATCCGGCAGGCAATATTTCTATGCTGTCAGCGGCAGCGGCTCTCTTCGGTCTTCGATTGTTTCGGCGCTACCACATTCTGCACCGGTCATCGATTCTGTTATTCAAACATCTGCAGACCAGTTGAAGTTGAGAGTGACCTATGAAGTCGCGTCAAAAAATCTTGAAGGAACTCAATTTTTGCTTGATGGTACAACAACATCTTCATCCGTCGTGTGGATCTCTTCCCGGATGTTGCTG
>JBAYJG010000165.1:0-7257 GCA_041665225.1 Bacteroidota bacterium | reverse complement strand
TCTTACCATTACCAGCAACGCTCCGTCTTCGCCGGATAGGATTGCGGTTTCTGGATTTGGCTACGGTGCATTCGCAATGCAAACGAATACGAAATCAATTCTCCTCGGCAATGTAAACATCGGAGCCATGAAAGATACAACATTCACTATTTTCAACATCGGGTATGATACTGTGAAGGTCGGCAGCATTTTCGCATCACGGCCACAATTTACGGTAAAAACGAATGCTAAATTTATTGCGCCGGGCCAGTCCATCACTGACACGATTCACTTTGCGCCTATTAGTAGTGGTGCCGATTCAGGCTTCATTATCATTCAAAGTAATTCCGTAAGTTCACCTGACACAATTAAAGTCAATGGAGTCGCCATTTCACCAACCGGTATAATGTCAACAATGGGGTTGCCGACTATTTTCTCTTTGAGTCAAAACTATCCTAATCCGTTCAACCCTTCAACGGTGATTGAATATGGTCTGCCGAAGGATTCACAAGTTAGAATTATTGTGTTCGATATACTCGGCAGACAAATTAAAACACTTGTCAATGAAGAGAAAGCTGGCGGAAGGTATAACGTAGAATTTAGCGCTAACAGTCTGTCCAGCGGAATGTATTTCTATCAGATGCGTGCAGGACTTTTTGTCGAAACGAAAAAACTTATCTTACTGAAATGATCTTGCCTAGAAGGGATGGGATGTAATGAAATCAACAATTTCTGTAATAATGATTGCCGTTTTGATGCTGAGCAAAACAGTGATCGCACAATCCTGGGTGCAGCAAACCAGCGGCACAGATAGCTCTTTATTTGATGTACATTTTATTGATCCTAATAATGGATTTGCTTGTGGTGTAGGTGGAATGGTATTAAAAACAACTAATGGAGGAATCAACTGGAATCCTTTGTCCACAGGATTTACTGATGGATTTCAGATCGTCAGATTTTTAAATGCCGACACTGGCTTCGTTTGCGGAACAACAAACGGGATTCTTTTAAAAACTACTAATGGCGGCAGCAGCTGGAATGATATTGGACCTACTCTTCCCGATCATTCTAATGGCGGTATGTGGTTTACAAGTATTGACACCGGCTGTATAGCTATTGGCTCCGGATATTCAAACAGCAAAATATTAAAAACACATAATGGAGGAGTTACGTGGGACACCGTATATGCAGGAGTAAACTGGATCAGTTACATGAATTTTTCCGATGCATACCATGGATGGGCAACGGCAAGCGGAGGTACAATACTAAAAACAACCGATGGCGGGAACAACTGGACAGTACTACAACTAGGAGATAACTATTGGATGTCGGGTGTGTATTTCTTTGATCCAAACGATGGCCTTGTTGGTGGGGGATTCCAGACGACAGGAACTTTTCCAATCATCTGGAAAACTACAGATAGTGGAAATAATTGGCTACCGGTATTTGCGCAAAGCAGTAGTGTTTGGATTGGGGTGAGCAAAATTGGTTTTGCTGAAATCAATATTGGCTACGCGATTAATGCTGTTAGCACAGGGGCAGGATCTTTACTGAAAACTACCAATGGTGGAACGACTTGGGCAGTTGAGGTAACACCGAAAAAAAATTTAAGAGGTTTATTCTTTACCGATACCACTAATGGTTATGCGGTGGGCGATGGTGGAACAATTCTTAAATACAGTGGGACAACGGATGCTGTGCACTTACCAACTTCTTATCCCACTGCATTTGCACTTGAACAAAACTATCCCAATCCGTTCAATCCTTCAACGAGCATTGAATATTCTTTGCCCAAAGATTCACGAGTGGAAATTGAAGTATTCGATATGCTGGGCAGGCAGGTAAAAACACTTGTTAATGAAGAAAAAACCAGTGGAACTTATAAAGTTAGATTTAATGCGACTAGCCTATCAAGCGGAGTCTATTTTTATCGAATGAGCTCCGATAATTTTTTCGGGATAAAAAAGTTAGTCTTGATAAAATAGTTCAATGGAAACGAATAATGGAATCAAGCGATGATTTTATCCTGGCGATATTGTTACGTATTACACTGAATCGACATTCCTTGAATCTATCGCTTGAATAAATTGTAGCAATTTCATTTCATCCAACATCCCGTTTGTCCGTACTCCGCTGCATAGATCCAGTCCGTAGGGATGAACTACATCAATCGCTTCGTGGACATTGCCGGCATTTAATCCTCCGGCAAGAAAGACCGGCACGGAAACCGAACTCACTATTTTTCTGCTCACGTCCCAATCGTGCTTTCGTCCCGTTCCGCCGAGTTCTTTAACCGCAAGATTCGGGTTCCCGGAATCAAGCAGTAGCATATCAACAAATGGAGCGACCGATGTCGCCTCTTCAATGGACGATTCACCGATAACATGGATAACCTGTACGATGGAAATTCCGGGAAGCTCCTTTCGCAATTCCAAATACACATTCGTCGAAACAGCATCGACCAACTGCAGAGTATTCGCTTTTGTCTTTTTCTGCTGCGCAATGATGGATGAAGCATCCTGTTTGCTGGTCAATAAAAATGTGGAAATATGCTTTGGGACAGTCGCAATGATTTCGGCGATCAGTTCTTCGGAGATGGGCCCGGGACCGCTCGGCATCGCCGATACAAGTCCCAGTGCCGATGCACCATAGCGGACTGCCATTGCCGCTTCATCAGCAGAAGCGATACAGCATATCTTTACGGGGAGTATACTCATTAAAAATGTCTTCAGTAAAACAAATCAATCATTTTTAAAATACAAAACACATAGAGAACCAGTAACCGTTCTCTATGTGTCCTATGTGTTTCCTTTTTAAGCAGTAACGTTTTTACCGCAGAATTCATCGAATGCAGCAATCAGATCTGCCGCAATCTCATCCGCAATGCGTCCTTCGATCTTGAAACGCGGAATGAAATGGACAAGTTCACTGTCCTTATACAATGCAATAGAAGGCGATGACGGCGGAATTCCCTGCAGCCAACGCTCACGAAGCCGTGATGTTGCTTCAAGTTCCTGTCCCGCAAAAACGCTTGCTTTATTATCCGGAATATTTGCATTCTGCAGCGCTTTCCGGATGGCCGGTCTTGCTTTCCCCGCAGCACAGCCGCAAACAGAGTTGACGACGACAAGCAATGTTCCTTTGTTGCTGCTGATCGTTTCGTCCACTTCCTGTCCGGTATAGAGTTCTTTTATTCCCAAGTCCAGCAGCTCATCGCGGAACGGCTGGATCATTACTGGATCGAATGGCATATGTTTCCTTTGTGTTTGAATGAAATCGGTGACACTACAATAACGTCAAAAACAGTGGGAATCGTTCCCGACTATTTTCTCCGTTTTACAGTTTTCTTCACTGCTTTTTTCTTCGTAACTGTTTTTTTCTTTGCCGGCTTCTTTTTCCCCTTGTTCGCACTTTTCTTCTTTACCTGTTTCTTTGCAGCTTTTTTCTTCGCCGATTTTTTTACGGGGTGCTTCTTCCCGGAGGATTTTTTCATCTGCTCAGCGATCAGATTCAACGCACTTCCTGCTTTGAACCATGCAATCTGTCCTTCGTTGAATGTATGATTCAGTTCGATACTGTCGAAGGTGTTGTCACTGTGTTGCAATTCCAATCGAAGCGATACACCCGGTGCGAATGACTCCAGTCCGCGGATCGCAGCAACATCATCTTCGCGAATCAGGTCGTAGTCTGCCGGATTTTTGAACGTCAGCGCCAGCATCCCTTGTTTCTTCAGATTCGTTTCGTGAATGCGGGCAAAACTCTTTACGATGATCGCGCGGCCGCCAAGGAAACGCGGTTCCATCGCCGCATGCTCGCGGGATGAACCTTCACCATAATTCTCATCGCCGATCGCGATCCAGCCGATCCCCTGCTTCTTGTACTCGCGGGCAACAGCGGAATATTCCTTCACTTCCCCGGTGACGAGGTTCTTTCCTTTTCCTGCTTCGCCGCTGTAAGCATTCACTGCGCCGACGAACATGTTGTTGGAAATGTTATCCAGATGTCCGCGGTACTTCAGCCACTTTCCTGCAGGCGAGATATGATCAGTCGTGCATTTCCCTTTCACTTTCATCAGGATGCGGAGTTTCTCCAGATCTTTTCCTTCCCATTTTTTAAACGGTAACAACAACTGCAGCCGATCACTCTTCACGCTCACCGCCACTTTCACTTTGGAGCCGTCCTTTGCCGGACCGACATATCCATCTTCGTCTGGCTTGAAACCATTCTTTGGAAGTTCATCCCCTTTCGGAGCATCCAGTTTGATCTTTTCTCCCTTCGCATTCTCTATCGTATCGGTTAAAGGATTGAATGTCAGACGTCCTGCTATGGCGAACGCTGTAACAATCTCCGGACTTGCAACAAACGCGTGTGTTGCGGGATTCGCATCATTGCGTGCAGTGAAATTCCTGTTGAATGATGTGATGATGGAATTCTTTTCGCCCATCGCTACGTCATGACGCTTCCATTGTCCGATGCACGGTCCGCAGGCATTCGCCATCACCACCGCACCAACTTCCGTTAAGGTTTTTAATTGACCGTCACGCTCAATTGTTGCACGAATCTGTTCGCTTCCCGGTGTGATGATTAATTCTGATTTCGCTTTGAATCCTTTTGACAGCGCCTGTCGTGCTACTGATGTCGAACGTTCAATATCCTCATACGACGAATTCGTGCAGCTTCCGATGAGCGCCACTTTCAGTTCTTCGGGATAACCTTTTTCCTTTACAGCTTTCGCAAACTGCGAAATAGGCCAGGCAAGATCGGGTGTGAACGGTCCGTTGATATGCGGCTCCAGTTCGTCTAAATTGATTTCAATGACACGGTCGTAATATTGGCCCGGAGTTGCCAGCACTTCTGCATCCGGACGAAGATGTTCAGCGATCCCTTCGGCAAGCCACGCAACATCTTCACGTTTTGTGGAACGGAGATAATCCGCCATGCGTGAATCGTACGGGAAAACTGATGTAGTCGCGCCTATCTCTGCGCCCATATTGCAGATCGTTCCTTTCCCGGTTGCGGAAATGGATTTGGTGCCTTCACCAAAATATTCTACAATAGCACCGGTGCCGCCTTTCACTGTCAGAATACCTGCCACTTTCAGAATGACATCTTTCGCAGAAGTCCATCCGTTCATCTTTCCTTTCAAGTGTACGCCGATCACTTTCGGGAATTTCAATTCCCACGCCATTCCAGCCATCACATCTACTGCATCAGCGCCGCCGACACCAATGGCGATCATTCCGAGTCCGCCGGCATTCGGTGTGTGGGAATCCGTTCCGATCATCATGCCGCCGGGAAATGCATAATTTTCCAAAACGACCTGATGAATGATTCCTGCGCCTGGTTTCCAGAAACCAATTCCATATTTATTTGAGACACTTGCCAGAAAACTATAGACTTCTTTATTATCTGTATTCGCACGGTGCAAATCGTTTACCGAACCAACTTCTGCCTGGATCAAGTGATCGCAATGGACAGTGGAAGGGACAGCAACAGTCTTTCGACCGGCAGACATAAACTGTAACAGCGCCATCTGAGCAGTTGCATCCTGCATTGCGACGCGATCCGGTGCAAAATCAACGTAACTTTTCCCCCGTTCGCCTGCCTTCGTCGGTGCTTCAAAATAGTGGGCATACAGGATTTTTTCAGTCAGCGTCAGTGGCCGACCGACAAGTGCACGTGCGGCGGACACTTTTGCTCCATATCCCGCATACACTTTTTTTATCATCTCAATATCGAATGTCATAGAAGGAGTCTTTCTCAGGATTATTTGGAATGGCAGAAATTTGTTCAATATACGCAGAGTTCGGATTGCCTGCAAGAAAGGAAATCCCGCTGCACCAATATGCAGCGGGATCGGAGGAGAAAAAAAGAGTTCTATTTGGCGAGAATCATCTTTTGAACACTCGAATATACACCAGAAGTAAGCCGACAAATATACGTGCCGCTCGACAGGGACCCGGCATGAAATTCCACCGAATGCTTTCCTGCAGAGAAATATCCATCTGCAAGAGTGCGGATCTCTCTACCTATCGCATCATACACCTTCAATTGAACCCGATCTGCTGCAGGAATGGAAAACGATATAGTTGTCGAAGGATTAAAAGGATTAGGGTAATTCTTTTCTAACGAAAATGTAAATGCAGTTTGCTCCTTCGTCCCGTTTGGCATCGATAGTACAGTAGATGAATCCTGCGATAAGACATAAGAAGTATCATACATAAATACTTTCCCGCTATCTCCTACGATGCAGCCAAATTGTTCATTCGCGAAATAGACAGATCGTAAAGAGGCCAATGTGCCGCTGGGTACGACATTCCACATATTACCGGCATCAGTAGTTTTTAGAATTAATCCGCCGCTTCCCACAATCCAGCCGTCAGTCTTGTTCACGAATGTAATCCAATTGAGATTATTAGGGAAAATTGTATCGTATTTACTCCATGTATTTCCGGCATCGATAGTTTTCAAAATTGTGCCTGCGCTACCCACAATCCAGCCTGTCGAGTCATCAACAAATGTGACATTCTCTAATTTTGTCGTAACACCAACATTCAATTTGGTCGCAGTAATTCCCGAATTTGTCGTTTTGTATGCTGTACCATCACCTCCAACCAAATATCCCGAAATACAATCCTTTGTATAAAAGTAACTTATTACGATCGGATCTTTCGTAATATATTCTGATGTCCAATACCCATCACCAAATTTCGTTCTGAATATCGCTTTATAATTGCCACTCATCCAACCAATGGAATCATTGATAAAAATTACTTGCGAAAGGTAAAATCCGCCAATAGAACTTGCAAAGCCATATTGTGGCTCCCATGAAATTCCTTTGTCAGTTGTTTTTAACAATGCTCCGCTCCGACCGCCGACCCAACCCGAACTATCGTGGAGACTTACTGAGTAAAGATCCGGATAAAGATTAAGGATATCTAAATATGACTGCCAACTTTTCCCTCCGTCAGCGGTACGTGCTACAAGTCCGCTAGCTCCACTAATAATTCCAACTGAAGTATCATAAAATTGTACGGAATATAAGCTTCTTTGCGTTTCAAATGGCACAGGCTTCCATTGACCGAAAAGGATACAATGTGCGAATAAGAAAGAAATAATTACTTTTCTCATAAATCCTCTGATTTGAAAGAGAAATATTTACTTTTAATTGGAAAGACTACCGTTGATGAATAAAATATTACATGGGATTGTAAAAATATCTGCCCTTATTATTAAAGAATTTTACACCATAAGGATTTCAAGTGCAATACCAAAAAT
>JBAYJG010000164.1:0-7259 GCA_041665225.1 Bacteroidota bacterium | reverse complement strand
TCCCTTCAACGGAAACTTCGTCAGGTCGTGCGAGAACTTCACTTCATCCCAGGTTTCGGTAGAGTGACAGGTCTCGCAACCTTTGGTCATCCGTTCCTTGAATTGTCCGTTATGAACATCGGTATGGCACGTAGTACAGGCAATAGTTCCATTCCAGTGGAACTGTTTTGTGCTTTTCGCAATGACTTTCCCGTCCTGATGACATTTCACACACGGGGTTGCACGATGCGCCCCCATTAATGTGAACCGTGCATTGTCGTGATCGGAGACGGAAAACGTTGAGCCGGCAAATCCTTGTTCCGTATGACATGCATTGCATGCGCCGCGATCCTTCCGGTCATCGAATTGTTTTGCGTGAGCTTCTGCATGGCAATCCTTACACGCTGAATACCGAACGATATGAAATCCGAATTCTCCATTCGGATTCTTCTCTTTAGGATTTTTTGGATGACATTGTTCGCATTTCAGTGCGCCATGCTTCCCTTTCAACGGAAACTGTGTGGCATTATGATCGAACGCCGATTGCTTCACCTGGCGCCATGATTCCACAGAGTGGCATTGTGCGCATTCCTGTTTGAACTTTCCTTTGTGCGGATCGGCGTGGCACGAACGGCACGAACCAAACTCCAGATGAATGAATTGTGTCGCCGTTCCGTTCCCCAGCGTTTTCTTATGGCACTTTTCGCAATCCACTTTCTGATGCGCACCCATCAGTTTGAATTCCGCATTCTCATGCGAGAATTTTGAAGCCGGTTTCCATCCGGCCATCGTATGACACTGCTGGCAATCTGCCTTGAACTGACCCCGGTGCTCATCCTTATGGCAGGACAAGCACGCCGTACCAAGACCGAGCAAGGTTTTTGACTTCCGTGCATCGGAGAATGATTGAACGTCTTTTTCGCTGAGTTTCCCTTTGGTGTGACATTGTACACATTTCAGCAATGCATGTTTTCCCTCGAGTTTGTAACCAGTTTGAGTATGATCGAATGCATTCTTGTCAAAACGGACCAACGTAAAATTCCTGCCGTGATGTTCCTTATGACATTCCACGCATTCCTTTGAACCGATCGTGGAATGATACCCTTTTTTCGCAGCTATTCTCGTTTTGATCTCTGTATGACAGTTCAGGCAGTTGTCGTTCGAAAGTGCTTTCCCGATCGTATGGCATTGCGTACAAAACTCCATTCCTTCCAGATGTTTATGCGGATCGGAAAGTTCACCGGGCGAGATCTGTGCAACGGATAATTCCGCAGTACCTAAGATCAGCACCAGTGCGCAGAGAAAGCGTACCATTTATTGTTTCTCCAACATAGAAATATGTCCGCGCACTGTTTTTGCTTCTTCACTTTGCGGATCATGCCGGAGCAATTCTTTCCAGACTGCAATTGCTTCTGTTTTTCTCTCCATGGTCGCGAGGATTGACCCTTTATTATAGAGTGCGCGGGTATAAAAGCGGTCATGCGAAAGGATCTTTGCCGTTATCTGCAAGGCCTTTTCATAGTTCTTTTCATTGAAATAACAAACCGAGAGGTCCAATAACAGCGAATCGTTCTTCGGCTGCAGCAAAGCAGCTTTTTCAAAGTACACAATCGCTTCACTGTTCCGGTGACCGTCCATCAACAGCTGCGCGAGCGCAATAAGATGCGGTACATTTTTTGGATTTGCAGCAGCAGATTTCTTCAGCTGTTCAATGCGTTCTGCAAACGACGATGCAACGTTCGATGCGGAGGGCATCTCCAGCACCGGCGGTTTTTCCGGAAACGACTCTTTAGGTACTGATTCCGAATATTTCGGCGGGTTCCGGAATAGGAACAGCAAAACTGCGGTAATTCCCGCAAAAACGATTATCGCTAACTGTATTCTTTGTCTCGTCATAGGTCAATAAATCCAAGTATAACCGAAGGCAACTGCAACACCGACGTGGATACAGAGAATGATAAACATGATCATAGTAAACGGCAGATGAATAACGTGCCAGTAGTGAAAATAATGTTTCAATTGTTCCAGGAATTGAATCCGTCTCAACAGTTTGATCCGCTCGCCGGCGATGGCGGCCGCCTTCTTCACAGTTGATACATCGACAGCATGGCTGTGCAAATGACGAATGATCTTGTTCAAACGGGGCCGCAGAGTAAGATCTCCGACAATAAAGAACAACAATAATGCAAACAGTGATGTAGATGGTTGTTTTTTAGGAAAGGCGATGGAATCGATTTTTTTGAGATCGATCTCGTCCAAACCATATTGTTCCTCCAATCTCTTCCGTATCCGGGCGCTTTCCTCTTCCAATTCCTTGATATCCAGTTCATTCCCCTGAATTCCTTTAGGGATCTGCACATACAGATATCTGCCAACAATCCCGCTTGATGCGACTGCGGTCATGCTCCAAAATCCGACTGCAATAATCCCTCCAAATTTGAATGTGGTATGATACATCACCAGTAGTGGTCCCAACAGACAGAGAAAAATATGGAACTCCAAAAAATATTTAATCTTCCCGATCTGATTAAACATTCGGATCCGTTTCCGGGAAGAGTACATGACGACACCGACAATGATCATTGCTGCACCAATGATACCGTAGCCGTGGCTTTCATTGCCGCTCGGCTTCAGTTCATCGTACCGAACATGGAAGGGACGTTCCTCGTCCGGCAGGATATAATAATCATAGTTTCGAAAAGTGATGAAACAAACTGAGGATACTGCGACAACAAACAGGAAAAAAATATAGAGGCGATGAATTATATTATTCATTCATAGTGATGATTCGGTACGGATTTGGGAAATAATATTTTGTATGATAATAAATTTCCGGGAGTAATTGTATAACGCAGAGCACAAAATTATGAGCGCCTTCAGACAGATTTGTCTGATTTACTACGTTGACATTCGGCGTGTGCTATTGGCAGAAAATCAAAATCCCGCCGGGCGGCGGGATTTTGCAGTACACTCGTCGGGAGTCCCCGCCTGACCGACGTTTATTTTCGAGCTCAGTCGGGCAGGCCCGCCTGACCGACGTTTATTTTCGAGCTCAGTCGGGCAGGGAACCCGAATCTTTTGTATCTCGTAAAACCTTTTGTAAGTATTTTCTTCCAGCGGCAGTTTTCAAATAAATTTCTCGATGACGCGCTTGGATATAATTACCCACTTTTTCATAATATATAAGTACAAATGGCCGTCTTGATTTGGTTGAAGTTACTTTCCCAAGGTTATGAGATTTGAGGCGAGATTGAACATCTGAGGAAAGGCCCGTATAATGTTTTCCATCCTTTTGGCTTAGAAGTTAAAATAATATTATAAAAAAATCCCGCCGGGCGGCGGGATTTTGCAGTACACTCGTCGGGAGTCGAACCCGAAACCTTTGGCTTCGGAGGCCAACGCTCTATCCAGTTGAGCTACGAGTGCAAATAATGGAAATGATTTTTTCTTTTATGAACTAATTTACGAGAATCTTGCTTACAGAACAACAATAAAAATATCGGTGGCAATTTTGCCAAATCGCAACATCTGTGGCAAGTTCCATCCACCAAATATACCTTCCATCAAATTCTTCAATACTGTTCAGCAGTTTTCGTTACAACAATCCTTTCTTAGTCATTATCACTTTATACAACTGAATGATCTTCAACTGCACTCTGCTTGAATACATATTGACATCTGTATCCAACCGCTCGCGTGCACCTTTGAAATCACCATCATGATATTTGGTCACCACTTGTGCCGCATATTTGTGAAAATTCCTATGTGTTTCTTTCAATTCATCAAATTCAGGTTCTTTCTTAAACTTATCTTCAGATTGTTCAATCCACTTGCCTAAAGCACAGTGATTGTCTTGCGCAATAATTTCCGGACTTAATTTTTCCGTGCTAACACCGCTAATGAATCGATCTAAACGGTCCTTCCATGCGAGGTGGGCTGTGATTACTTCTTTCATATTCAGCCCTTCGAACGATTCTTCATTACTGTCAAACTCCAACTTCGCCGATTGTTTGCCCGCCATCGTATCTTTTAACCATGATAATACACCCATAAGAGTATCCCCCGTCAATGATTCAAAATTTTTTGTGAATTATGTTCCCCGTTTTTTATGCGATGTTAAAGATTGATGGTTGATTTTCTATCAGGCCATGAATATTTCGCACACCACATGATTCAAAAATCGTTGAATGAGGCATAATGATAATGATAAATTTCATCATGGTAAATGATTAATATTGTACTTTTTTTTGATTTTGGCTGAACCTTGCTTTAGGTACTCAGTGCGACAAAATCGCCCAAAAACGTCCCCGCAGTACCGCCTTCATATTCCAACACAGAAGCAACAGATATTCTTGCTTTCCCTTTCCTGGAAAGCATATTTAGAAATGATTCCCATTTTTCCGGATTATTTAAAAATGACCGGGCAATAAAATCTCCAGAAATGGGAAGTTCATATTCCATTGTATTTCGTTGAATGACCAGCCGGCTGGAAAAACCGGCACGGCGTAAACGCACGTGCAACAATGACCATGCTGCCAGTATTGCAATGGCAGATGCACTCCCGCCAAAAACTGTTTCACGGTGGTTAATGTTCGGAGCAAGAGGTGCGCGCAACACTACACTGTCGTTTTCGATAGTTATCACAGCGACCTGCATCATATGTGAGACCGGAATGTGTTCGTGAAGGTATTTTTCTAATTCGTTTGGTGTCATACAATGATTTTTTGATTGACTGATTGCGAAATGGAGAGGCTAACGTAGCAGTATGGAAAAGTTATACTATGCCAAGTGTACATAAATTTCATAGAGAACAAAATTCCAAAAGAATCCGGAATATGTTCATTACGACAGTTGGATTTTTATTCTGCGCAAATAGAGACTTTGATCGTCTTTTGTTCGATATTTTTCTTTTCGAGATGCATCCGGAGTGTTTTGCGAACTGTTGCGAAATGAAAATCCCGCCGAGAAGCGGGACCGAAGTATCTTGTACACCCGGAGGGATTCGAACCCCCAACCCTCAGAGTCGAAGTCTGATGCTCTATCCAGTTGAGCTACGGATGCATGTATTTTTTCCCAATACACTCTCAGCGAAATCCCTTAGGGATTGAGCTACGGATGCAAATGTTTTTTATAAACCACCCTAAGCGAAATCCCTTTGGGATTGAGCTACAGATGCAAAAACTTATATTTTTCTTTATAGGTCCCGCATTCGCTGCGCTCTGCGGGATTCTCAAAACTTCTACCACTCGCTTCGCTCGTGGGAAGTTTTGGAAATTGAACTACGGATGCAAAATTACATTCGACTTTTACTATAGCAATTTACTATATTTTTCGCCTGAATTCAACATGTGTTTCACAGCATGAATTCGTGAACACAAACCCTGTTCAAGCCCACTATCCCTCTGCGTATTATTGCACATCAATATCAATAGGAAGTTTAAGATAGAACGATTCGGAATGTGTCGATAGACCGAATAATCCATATCCTCCCTGTATGTTCGAGAAATCAATTTGGTCAAGACGGATGGAGATATTGTCGGATACTTGATTCGTTGCGGAAAAATACGAGTAGACATTTTGATCAAACTGGTTCAATATAAAATACGCTCCGTCGAATTCAATCTTGCTCGGTCCGATAGTGTATTTCAAATTTTTGACCAGCGCTATATAGGCATCCTTTGAAAAAGAGATCCGTTCTTGTCCCGCATACATGGTGGCATATTGCCCGCGTCGCATCACAGAAGGATACGTCGGAAGATAGTCGTTATAACTTACTCCCTCCACAACTTCTATCGGCACCTCTACCAGCGACAGTACCCACTGCCCCGAAACATACTGCCGGTATTTCAGCATCAGTCGGACCATATAGGCCGGGACTTCACTGGAGAGCTGCACGGTAACGATTATCGACGTATCCGCTTCGGACGATTGTGGGGCTGCCAGAGTCTGATAGATTTTGTTTGACGCATACACAGCACCAGAGGGAAAGGTCGAGACATGTGCAGATACATTACCTTTCGTCGGCGATGAAATTGAAAGAGTATATGTTGTATTTGCCTTCGGAACAAAATGATACGCCGTGTAGGTATGAAGATACTTACCATACAATGTCGTCGTATCGTATCGAGTGATGACCGTATCATGAAATGCAATGGTATCCGTTCCATCGCTCACCAACACCGTCGCATCCGTGATTTCCGTGTCCGTCGTGTGCGTTAACGGATTGTGGAGGTTGGGGTCGTATGTCTCATACACGCGGACATATTGTGTGTCACTTTCCGTCCGCAAAATGGAAAACACGATCATACGATCTTCATACGATCCGTTCGGCTCGAATGTTTGATTACATGAACAAACCAACAGTGCCATGAAAACAGTAATGGAAATTTTTTTCGTCATTAAAACTCCACCCGAGCAGTAATTGACGGGAAAAACGGCAGCAAATAGATCGTTTGTTGACTGTACCGGTCGTAGTACAAAATATTCTTTTGATTATAGACATTGGTCAAATTCATTCCGATCTTGGCCTTCACATTTTCCGAATAGGTAAAACGGTAACTCATACCAATATCCAATCGATGATACCATGGTAGTCTGGCGGCATTCTTTTCGCCTAACGTGGCGAGCGGTTTACCCGTAACATCATGATATGAAGTTCTTGCAGGATCCGTGATATTGATTCGATCATAGAATCCGGTTGTCTGGGAGAATGGCAGACCGCTCCCTATCTCCCACCGGGAGGTAATTTCGACATCGGGCAGAGGCTCAACGACTACAGCCAGATTGATGGTATGACGTCGGTCGTACCGCGGAGGATATGTGACATTATTCGACGTCACATTGGTCCAACCCAAGGTATACGTAACAAGCAACTCATACCAATCTTCTTTATGCCGTAAAAAGCCTTCCACACCGTACGAATACCCTGTTCCAGCAAGATAATCAGGATCGCTCAAGGTCGTCTTATCGCGATTATAGAGCGACAATGATGAATACGATTTATAATACGTTTGTACCGTAAGATTTGACAGCGGCTGATACCGGTATTCGAATCCGATGACATAATGATTGGATGACGAGGCCCGGATGTCATTCGGCAGACTAACCCAAGATTCAAACAAAGAAATAACATCGTCCTCATTATTCAGGGTGATGGCATTCTGAGTAATCCTTCCGTACGATGCTTTCCCAAGCAGGTACTCTTCAAACGCGTAACTGACATTAATCCGCGGCTGGATTACGTTAAGGGAAAATCCGTAATCCTTTGCAAGACCAGGTAC
>JBAYJG010000163.1:0-7325 GCA_041665225.1 Bacteroidota bacterium | reverse complement strand
CCATTCCGCCAAAAGGCGAAGCAACGATTACAGCGCAGGTTGGAACAACCGGCAGCAATGCTCCGCAGAACAACGGGATGAATGAGGAAGTCATTCTCAAACCGTTACGAACAAAGCGGCATTCCGGCAGCGCGATGGCAAATCCGAAATATCTCTCCCGCGCGATGGCTCCTTTTTCAAAGAAGGTATCGGTGATCTTCTCCGGCGAGCCGATCATCACCGTGCCGTCTGCTGATTCGACATTCTTCAGTGTCCCGCTCTTGGGATCCAAACAGATCGAATTCCGGGTGAAGGATATCTACAATCATCCGATGTCCGAAGGAACGACAGTCAACGTGACCGGAGTAGGTCTAGATACGACAGGTGCAGTGTTAAGCGGGGATATCGTGAAGATTCTGCCGGACACGAAAGATTCGGCATTTACGAAGTTCTTTATCAATGTGTCGGATAAACGAAATAGTAATCTCAATAATAACGTTGCTTTGAAACTCATCGTTGAAGTGAATGGTCCGAATGGAACGGCGAAACGGACAATCTCCGGTATTTTGACTTCCGGTATTTCCGATAGCGGTAAAGTCGATAAGTTGAGTTTTGTGAACGGGGCAGCGGAAAATATCGTTGTCTCCGGTGCAGGATTGAAAGATTCTGTTGTGGTGCAGGCGAAGGTGCTGGATTCGAAGGGAGCTCCGTCCCCGGGTATTCCGGTAATTTTCTCCATTCTGCAATCCGTCGGAGGGGGAGAATATATGACCAATCCGCTGGCGGTAACAGGTGCCGATGGTATCGCTACGACGACATTATTTGCTGGAGTCCGCTCAGGCGTGGTGCAGATACAAGCATCGATCAAAAGAGAATTGTTATCAATCACTTCCGATATCAAAACAGTCTATATTAAGACCGGACCATTATATCAAATTAAAGTTGTGAGTGCAAGTGAATCGAATTTATCGGTTAAAGATGGAGGAGGGATAGAAAATTCACTTCTTGTTTATGAAGCTCAAGACATTTTGGGGAATGCTATTGATAGCGTTTCTACAATAAAATTTTCAATGTTTGGTGACATAACAGGCGCTAAACTTTCACCCGATTCGGCAAAGACAGATCCTAATACGGGTAGAGTCACAACCTCATTTACTTCGGGTTCGAAATCTGGAATTGTACAAGTAAAGGCGACAAATAAAAATGGTAGTATTGTCTCTCCGACTGCTTCACTTACAATTTCTGGTGGATATCCGGTAGATTCTTTATTCTTTGTCGGAAATTCAAAAATGAATTATTCTAATAAAGAAGAAGTACCTGCACAGATAAATGTTATTGCTGGAGACAAGGCGGGAAATCCAGTGAAACCTGGGACACCAATTTATTTTACCACTAATGGCGGAATTATTACCGCAACTGCATTTACCGATAATTTTGGGAAAGCAAGTGCATCGTTGTTGGTGCAGAATACTAGACCGGGAGGTTATACTATTACGGCAAAAACTATCGGAGCATCTAGCACAGAAATAACTAGAAAAATTCCA
Organism: Bacteroidota bacterium; assembly: GCA_041665225.1. Lineage (GTDB taxonomy): Bacteria > Bacteroidota > Ignavibacteria > UBA10030 > UBA8401 > UBA8401. The sequence continues at coordinate 5,802 of JBAYJG010000163.1, read as the reverse complement.
ATATTAATTTCCGGGAAACCTATAATTTCTTCTAATATTAATTCTGATACCTTAACAATATTTGACGGATCAACTGCAGATATCTTTTATGAGATTAAAGATAGCCTTGGTTACCCAATATCTTCAGACCATTTGTACGACGTTTCGGTGGAAGGTACAGTGGCATCGCAAATTGGGTTATTGGGTGATATATCCGGTTTTATTATTGATTCAAATGAAAAAAATAAAGGAACTAATTTCTCTATTGCAGTTAAAGATTTAATGGAAAACTCTGGGACTGGCGGATTATTTAAAATAAAGATTCAGGTGACCGGACCCACAGGCGCTACAATCCATTATATCAACGGTAAATTACTTGCGCCATCAAACATTATTGTTCCTCCATCCGCAAGAGTTCCAGCGTCCATTGCACTGTTAACGGCATCGACAAACGATATTTCCATCGCTGGTGTCGGCGGTACGGAGAATGCCACACTGACGTTTGAAGTACGCGATTCCGTGGGAGCACCCATAACATTAGACAATAGGGCAACGGTCCATTACAGCACGAATTTCTTCCCCAATACTTTCACGGTTGGCGGCACTTATCCTGTAATCTTGCCGATGATCGATAGTACTGATGAGAATGGCAAAACCCGAGTCTCCATTACCAGCGGTACACAAGCCGGTGTGCTTCAATTGGAAGCATTGATCAATTTGACAAATCCAGTAAGAACTATTAAGTCCCAGCCGGTGATCATTTCTGTTAATTCCGGTTTTGCTGATCAGGGACATTTCACGATTGCTCCGACCCGGTATAACTTCCCCGGATTGCAGAAAGCATTCCTCAGTACAGATATTACTGTGCAGGTGGGTGATAAATATAGCAACCCGGTGAAAGAAGGTACTTCTGTCTATTTCAACTCAGCAAATGGAATCATACAGACCCAAAAGGGTTTGACAGATAAAAACGGTTTTGTTACCATGACGCTCTTTTCCGGAAATCCTTATCCACTTACACCGAATCTTGCATCGGGATTGACTGATGGATTCTCGCGTGTCTATGCAAGGACCATTGGGAAGGACAGCGCTTTTGTAACAGATTCTGTGGATATTTTGTGGTCCGGCATTCCAATTATTACCAAGACGGATGCTATTAACACATTTACTATTGCGAACGGTGGCTCTGAAGGTCCATTTAGCTTTACCGTTCAGGATTATTTAGGCCATCCGATGTCGCAAGGTGTGACGATATCAGTTGAAGCATCTGGTCTTTCTATCGATGGAGATGCAAATGTTATTATGCCGGATACGAAAGTCGGCGGAGCGGGAGTGACCTCGTTCACCTTTACAGCTAAAGATGCTGCACCGACGGATACTGATCCGCCGGCTGCTACACTGATTACTATTGTTGTCTCTCATCCGACTTATGGTACCTTTAAGAAGGTTATTGCCTCCGGATCGGTTGATTGATTGAAAATGTGAAATGATGGAAGTGCAACGTCCCGCAATAGCGGGACGTTGTTTTTTTAAAACAGTTTTTTCGCTTTGCTGAAGATGGAATTCAGCATCGGCTCGGTCAGTTTTCCGGTAAAAGTGTTTTGCTGGCTGGGGTGATAGCTGCCAATAAGTGTCAAACGGTGATTGATTGTTACCGTGCAGCCGTGGGAAAACTTCGGACGTGATTTCACATCGGTAATTCCAAGTTCTTTCAGACAATCAAACGCTGTATCAAATCCGATTTTACCCAATCCCACAATCACCTTGAGTTTCTTCAATAACTGTAATTCCTGAAGAATAAATGGACGACAGTTCAGTTTTTCTTCCGGAAGCGGTTTGTTCTCCGGCGGTGCACAACGGCAGGCAGCAGTGATGTAACAGTTTTTCAGTTGCAGGGAATCATTGAGTGAGGTAGAAGAGCTCTGCGAAGCAAAACCTGCTGTATACAATGCACGATATAACCAATTCCCGCTTTCATCCCCGGTAAACATTCTGCCGGTGCGGTTGGCGCCGTGAGCAGCCGGTGCTAAACCGACGAGGAGCAGTTGTGCATTTGGATCTCCAAATCCAGGCACCGGCTTTCCCCAATACTCCCATTCAATAAACCGTTTTGTCTTCGTTTGTGCAACCTCTTCGCGCCACGCAACAAGACGAGGACATCTTCTGCACGCGATGATCTGTTTGTTCAGTGAAGAGATTGTGGAGGACATAGAGGATACTCTTTGAACACGTAGGACACCTTGAAGGTGTCCTACGTGTTCCGAATTTCCTGTAGGCATTTTCAAGGTGCCCTACTATTATTTTATCGAAGTAATAAAGGGAACAAGGTGTTTATTGAACTCGGCCGGATTTTCCATATTGCTGATATGACCCACTCCGGGGATGACATGCATGACTGCCCCGGGAATTTTTTCCTTCATCGCCTGTGAAGCGGCAACGGGAGTCACCGTATCTTTTTCTCCGACGAGAATCAAAACAGGACATTTGATATTTGGCAGACTTGCGGTTGTGTCCGTACGGCCAGCGAGGGCCAGCAGGGTTCCATAGATCGAAATCGGTGCCGTTCGTTCTATGATGCTCTGAATCAATTTCACCGATTCCGGATGAGCATCGACGGAGCCGGAGGCAAAAACGATCTTTACGTAATCCTGCGCGTAATACTTCATCCCGTTTGCTTGGACAAACTTGATTCCGTTCGCACGTTTTATTCTTGCTTCATTGCTATCCGCTTCACTTTTGGTATCACACAACACTAGTCCGCTGACCCGTTCCGGGCTCCGTTCTGCGGCGCGCTGGGCAATATATCCGCCCATCGAAAGCCCGCAGAGGATTGCTTTTGGAATGGCAAGATGGTCCATTAATGCAAACAGATCGTCGACAAATAGTTCAATGGAATAATGTCCTGTACCGACTTCGCTCTCTCCGTGGCCGCGGATATCATACGCAATCACCCGGTTGGTCGCGCTTAACGCATCAACCTGGCCGCCGGGGAAATTCCACATTTTGTGGGAGAACGGGAAGCCGTGAATGAAAATCACTGCTGGGGAAGAAGGTGATCCGACATCAATGTAACGGATAAGGATGTTGTTGATTGTCGCTTTCATAGGAGTCTGGGCATACAGATCGACCTTGCTGGAAATACATCGATCGGTCCGTGAGTGAAAAATTAGTCAATAAAAAAAGCGTCCCATCAATTGGGACGCTTCATGGTTGCTTCGTATTATTTCCGTTTATCGATGGAAACGTAGTCGCGCGTATCGTGTCCCAGATAGATCTGACGCGGGCGGGCGATCTTTTGATCCTCGTCCAGGATCATTTCCTGCCAATGGGTGATCCAACCTGACGTGCGCGGTATGGCAAAAAGGACAGGGAAGAATTCCGGCGGGAAACCCATCGCTTTATAGATCAATCCGGAATAGAAGTCGACATTCGGATACAGTTTCCGTTTGACGAAGTATTCATCGCTTAACGCGATTCGCTCGAGTTCCAATGCGATCTCCAGTTTCGGATCGACGCCGGTAACAGCGAAGACGTCATCAGCAAGTTTCTTGATCACTTTCGCCCGCGGGTCATAATTTTTATAGACACGGTGTCCAAATCCCATTAATCTGCCCTCGCCTTTTTTCACTTTCTCGATGAACGCGGGGACTTCTTTGATCGTTCCGATATGATCGAGCATGCGCAGCACCGCTTCGTTGGCGCCGCCGTGCAGGGGACCATACAAGGCGGCAGCGGCTGCGGCTGTAGAGGAGTACGGATCGACATGCGAACTGCCAACATTGCGCATTGCGCTGGTGCTGCAGTTCTGTTCATGATCGGCATGGAGGATGAAGAGGATATTCAATGCTTTTTCATAAATTGCCGGCACTTCATAGCGCGGGGTGCCGATGCTGTACATCATGTTCAAAAAGTTCTGGATAAACGAGAGGTCGTTGTTCGGGTACACATACGGCATTCCCTTGATATGTCGATAGGAGAACGCTGCGATAGTCGGCACTTTCCCGATAAGCCGCAGGATCTGCTTCTGGCGGATCTCGGGATCGGTGATCTTGATTGCTTCCGGGTAGAAGGTGGAGAGTGCGGCCACCGTACTGATGAACATGCCCATCGGATGAGCATCATACCGGAAACCTTCCATGAGTTTCTTCACATTTTCGTGAATATACGTATGGAGTTTTATTTCACTTTCCCATTGAGTCAGTTGTGCCGCAGTGGGAAGCTCGCCATACAGCAAAAGGTAGGTTACTTCAAGGTAAGAGCTTTTTTCCGCCAGTTGTTCGATAGGATAACCGCGGTACCGCAGAATGCCTTTATCTCCGTCGATATACGTTACTTTGCTTTTACATGAGGCAGTGTTCATGAATGCAGGATCGTACGTCATCATACCGAAATCATCGTCATTCGTCTTGATCTTTCGCAGATCTGTGGCATGAATGGTGCCGTACGAGATCGGCAGTTCGTAAGTCTTACCGGTACGATTATCAGTTATTGTGAGTGTTTCGTTTGCCATAATTCTCCAGGAAAAAAAGAGTTAAAAAACAGGATGAGCAAATGTTGCCAGTGCCTTTGCGGAACTTTCCTCGACCTCCGCATGCAAACTGTTACCGTGTGCATCCATTGTGACGATTGCCGGGAAATTTTGAACGGTGACATGCCACATTGCTTCGGGCATGCCGAACTGTTCCAGATGGACATCGTTGACCGCAGTGATACATTTTGCATAATACTGAGCGGCGCCGCCGATGGCGTTTAGATACACCGCTCCATGTTCCTTTAATGCTGCCAATGTCTTTTTCCCCATGCCGCCTTTGCCGACTACTGCGCGGACACCGAAATTCTTGATGATATGCGCCTGATACGGTTCTTCGCGGCTGCTGGTGGTAGGGCCGGCAGCGGTGATCTTCCATTTTCCGTTTTCTTTGATCGTCACCGGACCGCAATGGTAGAGGATCTGATCGTGCAGATCGACCGGAGGGTCATTTGTCATCAAATGTGCATGGATAGCATCCCGTCCGGTAAACATCGTACCATTGATCAATACCACATCGCCGACTTTCAGAGAACGGACCATCTTTTCAGTAATCGGGGTATTCAATACGATCTCGTTTCCGGTGAGCGGGATGGCTTTCGTCTTGCTCATGGGAATCACCGGCGCTTCATCTTTATATAACCAGCGTTTGATCTTGCCGGTCTTTGCGTTAAGCACCACCCCTTGGCGGCGGAATGCCCAACAGTCATACGCCACAGAGACGAAGAAACTTGCTGGTAAGCGATTCAATGCACCGATTTTACATCCAATAAGCGAGGTATTGCCGCCAAATCCCATTGTACCGATCTTCAGGGAATTGGCATGTTCCATGACATATTTTTCAAGTTCAGCAAGTTCAGTAACAGGATTGACATCGTCCAGCGTTCGGAACAATTGCATTTTTGCATGGTCATATCCCGAGGTTCTGTCGCCGCCAATGCAAACGCCGATGGCGCCGACGGCACAGCCGTGTCCCTGTGCCTGCCATACGGCATGCAGAATGCATTTCCGAATGCCATCAAGATTCCGTCCGGCTTTCCCAAGATGTTCCAATTCCATCGGAAGGGAATACTGAATGTTTTTATTCTCGCAGCCGCCCCCTTTCAGGATCAATTTAATTTCGATCTCGTCGTCATTTTCCCATTGTTCCCAATGGATAATCGGTGTTCCGGGACCGAGATTGTCGCCGCTGTTCTTGCCGGTAAGGGAGTCAACGGAGTTGGAACGGAGTTTTCCTGCTTTCGTACTTTCCGCAACTGCTTCACGGATCATTTTTTTCATTTGGATCTGATTGG
>JBAYJG010000162.1:0-7329 GCA_041665225.1 Bacteroidota bacterium | reverse complement strand
GTATATTTTTATCGACTTGAATCGGGTTCCTTCAACATTGTGAAGAAGATGATGTTTATTAAATAAGTCGAAGTTCCATTGGTATAACAAGAAAGGCGGACACATGTCCGCCTTTTTGTTTTGAGCGAGTTGTCTTCGCATTATTATTGCGAGTTCCGATGCTATTTATCGGGGCGAAGCGATCTCGTTTCTTTCCCGGCAGCATATTCACAAACACCATCAGGTCTGCCACGAACAGTTTTCGGCCATCTCGGTATGGTGGAAGAGACACAGACGATATGCGGCACATACTATTCCCTTCCGAAAATCCACACTTTTTTGTATTTTAATCCATTATGGAAGAAAAAGAGAAATCGGATTTTATCCGCGAAATCATTAACGAAGACCTCAAAACCAACAAATTTCAAGGGCGTGTTCACACGCGATTTCCTCCTGAGCCAAACGGATATTTGCACATCGGACACGCAAAGTCCATCTGTCTCAATTCCGGCATTGCCAGGGACTTTCAAGGGAAATTCAACCTCCGGTTTGACGATACCAATCCTTCAAAAGAAGAGCAGGAATACGTCGACTCCATCGTTGAGGATGTGAAGTGGCTCGGCGGTGAATTTGACGAACGCCTCTATTTTGCGTCTGATTATTTTGAACAGATGTATCAGTATGCTCTTCTTCTTATTAAGAAGGGGAAGGCATTTGTTTGCGACCTGAATGCCGATGAAATGCGGCTCACCCGAGGAACATTGACCGAACCGGGTAAAGAAAGTCCCTTTCGAAACAGGTCCGTTGAAGAGAATCTTGATCTGTTCGAAAGGATGAAGATCGGCGAATTCCCGAACGGTGCAAAAACGCTTCGTGCTAAGATCGATATGGCATCGCCGAATATCAACCTGCGTGATCCTGTAATGTACAGAATTGTTCACGACGAACATCACCGCCAGGGAAACAAGTGGTGTGTCTATCCTACATACGATTGGGCGCACGGTATTGAAGACTCCATCGAAAAAATTACTCATTCTATTTGCACATTGGAGTTTGAGAACCATCGCCCGTTGTATGATTGGTATTTGAACGAACTGGACGTGTATCATCCGCAGCAGATTGAATTTGCGCGACTGAACTTAAGCTACACTGTGTTAAGCAAACGGAAACTGTTGAAGCTTGTCGGAGAAAAACATGTTTCCGGTTGGGATGATCCGCGGATGCCGACTATCGCAGGATTTCGCCGACGTGGATACACGGCTGATGCCATCAAGAACTTCTGTGATATTATCGGCGTCGCGAAGCGCGACAATACCATAGACATGTCGCTGCTGGAGTACAGTATTCGTGAGGACCTAAACAAACGCTCACAGCGCGCGTTGGCGGTTCTCAATCCGCTGAAGATCGTCATTACGAATTATCCTGAAGGAAAGACAGAGGAATGTGAAGCGGTGAATAATCCGGAGAATGAATCTGCCGGTACCCGCAAAGTGACGTTCAGTCGTGAGCTGTATATCGAACAGGAAGATTTTCGAGAAGTTCCTCCTCCGAAATATTATCGTCTTTCTCCCGGAATGGAAGTCCGCTTGAAATATGCCTACATCATTAAATGCGAAAAGGTGGTGAAGGATGTAAACGGCAATGTGACGGAAGTGCACTGTTCTTACGATACAGAATCAAAAAGTGGAATGGCGGGTGCGAACAGAAAAGTGAAAGCGACAATCCACTGGGTTTCTGCCGCTCACGCGAAAGATGTTGAAGTTCGATTATACGACCGCCTCTTTACGATTGAAAATCCGGATGAAGTAGAGGAAGGAAAAGACTTCCTTTCCAATTTAAACCAAAACTCTTTACAAACCCTGAAAAATTGCAAAGTAGAACCAATGCTGGGTAACGCGAAAGCAGGTGAGGGATATCAGTTCGAACGGACAGGATATTTTTCTGTAGATCCGAAAGACAGTCAACCCGGTACGCCGGTCTTTAACCGCGTCGTGACGCTGAAAGATACTTGGGCGAAGATCGAACAAAAACATAAATAGATGCATCCATTCTTATTTCAATAGTATCACGTTCAAATCGGTACGTGATACTATCACACCTGTCATTTCCGCGATTTTTTGGCGGGAATCGATTAATGCTATCGTAAAAAGGTATGGTATTCCGTCCGTAAAAATGCTGCTTTCCGCATTGCATTTTATATCATACCATTTAGTCTACAAAGCTTCTCTCACGTCATCCAAACACTACTTTTGTAAATCTGGAAAATTATATTTTTTCTCTAAGGAAAAAATGGCAATTCCCTGATTGACACTTCGCCATTCATTTGGTAAACTACCAGCGCATTCTTCAACCATTTGAAAGGAATTATATCATGCCGGAAGAATTCATCACACCGCAGCCATCTAACGAAATGTCATTGAGTGATAAGTTTGTCGGGATCCTTTCGTCTCCCGGAGAGGTATATCAAAGTATCGTCGGTACTGAACCGAAAACATCTAACTGGGCGATCCCGCTTGTTCTGACAATGATAGTCGGGATTATCTTCACATTTGTTGTCTTCTCGCAGCCACCCATTCAGGATCAGATGGCCGAATCTCAACATGCCGCATTACAGAAAAGAGTTGACGAAGGGAAGATGACACAGGAACAGTTGACTCAAACCGAAGAAATGAATCCCGCCAAACCGGGCACTCCGATGTTTTTAATTATTGGTGGTGTTGGTGTGGTCGTCGTGTTAGCATTCAGCCTTGTTGCCTATTCTGGAGCGTATCTTCTGGCAGGGAAAGTCTTCTTTAAAACTGCCGTCCCATATAAAAAAATATTAGAAGTAAATGGATTGGCGTACTTCGTCTCGGCGGTTGTTTCATTATTGTCAATGGTTATAGTCGTTTCGATGGGCTCGCTGTATGCATCGTTAAGCCCGACATTACTGATATCGAACTTCGATCCGTTGAATACTGAACACAAACTGTTAGCATCGTTGAATATCCTGGAATTTTGGAACCTCTATGTTATCGGCGTTGGACTTTCCAAGGTGTGGAACTTATCAATCGGGAAGGCATTGGGAGTTGTTGGTGGGGTATGGTTGGTTTGGACACTGATCAAAGTCTTCGCAAACTTTGGATTCTAGAGGTTCTTATAATATTCCGGCCGGATCGACATCCACGATGATCCTCACATTGAGGGATGCAGATTGTTTCTGAAGTTCATTCACAACACGCGCCACGGCAGTCCGGGCGCGTGTTCCGTTTTTATCAATTTCTTTATCCGCTTTGATGATAATCTGCCAGCGGAATTCATTTTTGATCTTTGAGAGTACGGCAGGCGAAGGTCCGAGGATCCATTCCCGATGCAAAAGTGAAAACAGTTTTTGTCCCGCACTCATCGCTAACTGTTCGACATGTTTTTCGGCTCTTCCCTTGAATTCCACTACTACAATGCGTGAAAATGGTGGATAGTGTATTGAACGCCTGTATTCAATCTCTTCCGTATAGAATCCTTTGAAATCGTGATCCTGAACATGTTTCAGCGCATAGTGGCCCGGCTGCGATGTTTGAATGATCACTTCGCCTGCGAGCGTACTTCTTCCGGCGCGCCCGGCAACTTGTGTTAACAACTGGAATGTACGCTCTGCTGACCGGAAATCTGGGAGCATCATTTGTGTGTCAGCAGAAATAACGCCGACCAGTGTTACTCTCGGAAAGTCCAATCCTTTTGCCACCATTTGAGTCCCTAATAAAATATCCGCACCGCCGTTCCCGAATTGCTGCAGGATCTTCTCGTGCGAGCCTTTTTTCGTGGTCGAATCCATATCCATCCGGAGGATCACGGCAGAAGGGAAAAGAGCCGCCAACTCCTGCTCCACCCGCTGTGTGCCGAAACCGCTGAGCGTGAATTCAAATCCTCCGCAGGTTGGGCAGACGGTAGGGGGAGGTTTTACTTTCCCGCAATAATGACAGCGGATATGTTTTTTTGTGGCGTGATACGTCATGGTCACATTACACTGATCGCATTGTTCTACATGGCCGCAGGAATTGCATTCGATGAACGGCGCAAATCCACGCCTGTTCTGCAGTAATATAATCCCTTCTTTTTTCTCCAGTCGGTCGCGGATCTTCAATTCCAGTCCGGTGGAAATGCTTCGGGCAAGATTCTCGAACGCTTTTTTCCCAAGCTCCTTTGCCTGCAATTTTGCTTCGGCATAATGACGCTTCCGTTCATCTACCATATTTACAATTGAGACGGGAGGAAGGACAGCATTGTCCGCCCGTTCCGGAAGAGTCAGCAGCGTATATTTATTGTTGACCGCATTGGAGTACGATTCAATGGAAGGAGTAGCTGAACCTAAAACAACGACGGCTTTCAGCTGCGCAGCACGCATGATGGCAACATCACGCGCGTGATACCTCGGGCTTGCATCAAATTGTTTGTAGGATGACTCGTGCTCTTCATCCACGATGATGAGTCCGATATTTTTCAATGGTGCAAAGAGAGCGGACCGGGGCCCGATAACAATTTTATAGTTGTCGTTCTTTATTGACCGCCACGCATCGTACCGTTCACCGTCGGACATTCTGCTGTGCATCCATACGACCAGATCGCCGAAGTGAACCTGAAACCGCCGGACAGTTTGCGGCGTCAGGGATATTTCGGGTATCAAAACAATTGCTGTCTTCTTCTGCACAAGACAATGCCGGATCGATTCGATGTACACCTGTGTCTTACCGCTGCCGGTAATCCCATGCAGCAAAAATGTTTGTGCCGATCGCGCATCAAGGGCTCCCGTGATTTTATTCACGGCAACGGATTGATCCCTATTGAGCGTGATCGTAAGACTCTTGGCGTCATAATCATCTTTGATGAATTCGCTTTTCCGTTCGATCTTTTTTTCATGTAGGGAAATAAGATTTTTTGATGCGAAGGTCTTGAGTGTTGCTAATGTACCATGATGGGTTTTTAGGAATGTCGTGACTTCGATCTCTTTTTCAGAACTGTTAACAATCGCATTCCACAACTCTTTTTGTTTCACGCCGCGAAATTCCACGGTGGGATCGGTCGAGATTTTAGTAAAGAACCAACCTTTTTTGGATTGCACTTGTTTTGTCCGTTGCTCAGAAACGGAAACAAATTCTTTTTGTGACAGGTCATTGATAATAGCATAAAGGCTCTTCACTGAGAGTGTTTTCTGCAATTGCTGTATCGTCAATGGCCCGTCGCGTAAAATAGTAACGACCTTTTTCTGCTGAGGTGATAAGGAAGAAATATCGGATACCGATTCCGTTAGTGAAACAAGTTTCTTGCTGGTCTGTCCGTATCCTGCTGGAAGAAATAACCGCACGGTCTCGCCAAGAGGAGTGCTGTAATAGTCGGCGATCCAGATGGACAATTGAAGATCGTGTTCACTGATAATTGGTTGAAGCTCTACAATATCAGTGATTTCCTTGAGTGGCACATTCGGCCGCTCAACCGGGAAGTTGATAACAATGCCGGTCATGATCTTTTTGCCGAACGGTACGACAACTGCGGATCCTCGAACAACGATAGAAGCGAGATGACGAGGAATGATATATGTAAAGAGTTGCGGCACCGGAACCGGCAGCGCAACATTGACAAACACAGGATTCATTTATTTCAGATACGGTTGCAGGTGTTGCAGAAAACGATCGGTAGCGCCGCAGTTTTCGCGGACAAATAATTCGGAAATGGATCCTGCCTGTTTCCGGACAGCAATATTGTCGAGCAGCGTCCGCAGTGTTCGGTACAGTTCCTTTTCATTCTCTATCACGAATCCACCTCCGCGTTTGGCCAGTTCGACCGCTTCCTGGGAATTGGTATGTTTCGGCCCGTAGATCACCGGAACGCCAAACACCGCCGGTTCTAGAACGTTGTGGATCCCCTGACGGAAACTTCCGCCAATATACACGACATGGGCATATTGATAGAGCGCTACCAATACGCCAATGCTATCGATCAGGATCACTTTCTCTCCGTGGTAGTTATTCATTTCTGAAAAACGAATAAACGATATCTTTTCGAGGAGTTTCGATTCCACTTCCTCCAAATGTTCTACGGTCGGCTCATGCGGCACAAGGATCGTCAGTAGCGATTCCTCTTTATGCTGCAACTTCAACAGTACGGGAATGATGACGTCGTCGTCCTCTGCCCAACTCTGTCCGATAACAAAAATTTTTTTATTGTTGATGAGAGACGGTGATAACAGATTCCTGTTTCGTGCATCGATACTTCGCGTCATCACCTGATCGAATCGTGTGTCGCCAATCGCCTCGATTACCGGATGCGTGGTGCCGAATGTTTGGAACGCCGCCGTATCATTTTTCGATACAGTCAAGATCTGTGCGAAGCAGTCGTACAACGATCGATGGAATTGCAGGATCACCGGTGCAGTCCGTAACGAAGTGCTATTCATTGTCGCGTTGGCAATCACCATGGGTATAGCATTGCGCTTCAGTGCATAGATCATGTTCGGCCAGATATCGTACCGCACCATGACGGCCACATTCGGCTTCACGATGCGGATAAATTTTTTCACACCGGCTGGCGAATCAAAAGGAATGTACGAAATGAGATTTGCGAGTTTATAATTTTTTGAGTTGTCGTATCCGGACGGGGAAAAAAATGTTGTGATGATATCGATGTCCGGATACCGCTGTTTAATAGCGGCGATAATAGGTTTAGCCTGTTCGAATTCTCCCAAAGATGATGCATGAAACCAGATGCGTGAGGTGCCTTTCAATTTATCCGAATTGTGCTGCAGATTGTGGAAGAGGTTTTTTCTTCCCCGGATGCCGCGTCGTATTTTTTTATTGAAGACGCCTCCAATATGAAAGAGGATCCATAAGATGGGAACGACAAGGGCATTGTAAATTATCAGAGAGAGATTCATCGGGAAGTAAAAGTTTGCATCAATATAGGAATCGTTGCCCTGCCGTGCAACGAACAGGAGAATTTCCTCCGAAATACGATTCAAGACATAGCGAAGAGGAATTCTTAATGAATTTTAATCATAAGCGATTGGAAAAACTTGACATCTGATAAAACATATTGTATATTAAAAACTCTTCAATGTAACACGATTCAACGTTCTTTGAGAAATAATTAAAATTGGTGGTTGACAATCGGGGTTTTATATGTTATATTTATAACCCGTTTGGAAACAAACCGACGGTAATTGTTCTTTGAAAATTTGTGTGTACGGCTCAACAAGTCAAAACTAGACGTTTCATTTATACAAATTCTCTAAGTTGAAAATAAAGAAATTTATTACAATGGAGAGTTTGATCCTGGCTCAGGACGAACGCTGGCGGCGTGCCTAACACATGCAAGTCTGGG
>JBAYJG010000161.1:0-7341 GCA_041665225.1 Bacteroidota bacterium | reverse complement strand
CCGCGAACGTCCAATACACCACTGCCTGAACATTCGATGTGGCGGTGAGCGGATTGAATCAAGGATCACGGATCATCGTCGTGCGAGCGACGAATCCTAATAATGCTTCACTCTATTCCGAACGGCAGAAAACAGTTATTTATTATGAGCCCTTTACGGTGCAAGCCGATGCTATTGTTGGGAACTGGCTGGGAACGACACTCGGAAAGAATTTTAATTTTTCCATCGCGCGCAGTCCTATTTACTTCCGGTATGATATTGAAGGAAAGCTGGATATTCAGTTTGAAGGAGTTGGATTGGTTCGCGACATCGATCTTCTCGGCGTATTGAACAACAACGGGACTATCAGCGCATCGCTTTCAAAATCCTATAATGGATTTTCCATTTCGGGAAAATTTGACGGCCATTTTAAAACTACCGGCACGGGCGAAGGAAGTTACAGCGCCAAAGCTGAAAAATCCGGCTGGCCGAAAATCAGTTTTAAAGAGAAATGGACTGCAGTAAAACTTCCATGACCAATTTCCGCATTCTTCTCGTAGTTTTTACCCTAACACTTTTTGCGGCCTGCGGTGTGACACAACCGATTCGTCCGATAGAAGCAGGGAAAACAGAAATTACGGCTTCGCTGGGCGGACCGATTATTCCGGTCGGCGATATTGCTTTTCCGGTTCCCTATCTTAACCTCGGCGCTCAATATGGAATTCGTCAACGCCTGACATTGTTCGGAAACACACACATTACTGCACTGTTGTTCAAAGATGTCGGTTTTGACGGCGGTGCCGCGATGCGTATCGTTTCAGAAGAAGGTCTCCGGCCTGATGTGACGGTGAACGGCAGGGCGTATTTTTTTTGGGATGCATTTCGTGGAAACTCCATACGAGTATATCCAGCAGCATCAGTAACAGCCAGTTATTCCATGAACACTCAATCGTTACTCTATTTTGGAGTTGATAATTTTTTGCAGCTATCGGATGCATCGATATTCGTATCACCGTATGTCGGATATAGTTTTCCGATCAGTGACAATGCAATGATGCAGTTGGAATCCAAGTTGGTGGCGTTGAATCACGACACCCGTCACGGCGTGTTTGAGGGCGTTGCTTCGGTTGCAGGGAGGGGAAATGTGGGACTCTATGTTGGTGTTCAGTACAGTTTAGAATGAAAAACAGTTCCACTCCATATCGACAATCCCATAAAGAATCAACAGATTGCTTCGTCGTCCCGAACGACGGGACTCCTCGCAGTGGCCGTTCTTTTGTTTGTCGATATTCGAAAACACTTCTTCCATGCATTATTATTGTTGCATTGTTATTACCCGGGTGTTTCGATCTGGATAGTTCGTTGTTTAATAACGATACACTTTCCTCCTATAATCTTTCCACCGCAGTAATTCCGGCATCGCAGCGGACACCGGTCGTTCTCGTGTCACAGGGAAAGAAAATCTACGGGTATTTCATCCAGTCATCAGACACCACTGAAAAGAATGTGATACTCTATAATCATGGCAATCGGGATCATCTGCAATTTTATTGGGATCGGGTGGAACTGTTTTATCAGATGGGATTTTCCGTTTTCATCTACGATTATCAAGGATACGGAATGAGTGAAGGGGAACCATCTGAAGCGGGAATTTATTCCGATGCAACGGCAGCGTATCAGTATTTGCATACAACTCGACACGTGCCGGACAGTCTGATTACCGTATATGGATTTTCACTCGGCGGAGCGCCGGCGACACACCTTGCATCAACTGTTTTTACACCAAAACGATTCATCTTGGAATCGGCATTTGCTTCTTCATCCTCATTGACGCAAAGCGGCACGCTCATCGATTTTCCGAGTTCATTTTTTATGGAAGGGAAGTATGACAACGCGGAAAAGATTAAGAATGTTCATGCACCGGTACTGATCCTTCATGGGACGGATGATACATTTATCGACATGGAGAAAAACGGAAAAGTACTCTATAAGAATGCGAACAATCCGAAAACCTTCATTCCTGTTCCCGGAGCAGGGCATTCGAATGTACCGGCAACGATGGGTTTCGTTCAGTACAGCACTTTGATCAAGAATTTTATTCTGAACTAAAAATGAAACGGCGGCTTTCGCCGCCGTTCTTCAATCTGCCTAGGTCTCACCATCCCATCGCTTCGTCCGATAACTGCCCATCAGCAGTCATATCTCTTTACCCGGCAGAGTTGATTCGACTCGCCGCAATTCTTTATGTTTGCGCGGCAGCTGTTCCATTTGTAATTCCAATTCTTTCTGCATTTGCTCCAACTGCGGTTGAAAATGGAAATTGAAATTTCCCGGCATATGATTCTGCCAATAGTACTCTTCGTCGTCATCCCGGTCGTCGGAAATCTCCAGTGACACGGTGGTCTTTTTCCCTTTGCGGATCAATTCAACATTTACTTTATCTCCTTCATCCAGATCGGAAACAGCGTCGTGGATATCGCCGATGTTGTTGATGGTTTCATCGCCGATTTTCGTGATGACATCTCCCGCTTTGATCCCTGCTTTCGCTGCGTTTTCACCCTTCTCAACTCCCTTCACAAGAACTCCTTTTCCTCCGGGGACTTCAAAATATTCTCCGAGTTGTTTGTTCACATCCATCAGATCCATCCCTTCAATATCTCCGCCGAACATATTCACGATCACTCGGGGAGCACGCGGTGCGGTGATGGCAAACGGCATGCGCATCCTGTTTTTCCCAACGGTGACAGAAAGAGATTTTGCATCACCATTTCTGTTGATCTTTACCGTGACTTTCGTTCCCGGTTTCGTACCGGCGACGGCTTCCGTAAGATCTTCTGCAGCTTCGATCTTCTTTCCGTTGAATTCGACAATCACATCTTCTTCTTTGAGTCCTGCAGAGTCTGCCGGACTCTCTTCAACCACTTCGTTGATGTACGCCCCTTCTTTAATCTTCAATTCATGATCGCGTGCGAATTTCGGTGTCACATCCTGAATGCCGACTCCAAGCCATCCTTGTTTTTTGGATCTGCTGCGGCTTTCTTTTGTCATCTCCTGTGCTGCTTCAGCAGTGAACGCGAGCATGCAAACGAGCACTAAAAGTGCAGTGATGTATCTGTTTTTCATGGAACCTCCTGTAGAGCGTTGAATGATCGGGGTCTTGTGGAGTTTTAGACGGTGAGCGTGCATGAATGTTCCTGAATCACAATGTTGCGAAAATTACATTGAGGATTGTAGCAAAACAGCATAATTCTTCATAAGTTCAATCACGATGTGATGATAGCAGCACACTATTTATAAGACTTCCAAAAGCATGAAAAATCAGGAACAAAAAACAGTTTTTCTGGCAGCGATTGACATTGGGACCAATTCGTTTCACATGGTGATTGTCAGCATTGAACCGGGGAAATCGAAATTCAAAGTGATCGACCGTGTGAAAGAGAGCGTGCGTCTCGGTTCCGGTTCGACGGATATGAAATATCTTTCGCAGGAGGCGATCAATCGGGGAATCGAAACGCTCCGCCGGTTTAAGAAAATTGCCGATGCGTACGATGCTCCCATTCGTGCGATTGCTACCAGCGCGGTGCGTGAAGCATTGAATCAAAACGATTTTATCCGTCGGGTGCAGGCGGAACTGGATATTAAAATTGAAATCGCCTCCGGATTTGAAGAGGCGCGGCTGATCCATCTCGGCATTCTGCAGGCACTGCCGATCCACGATAAGACGGTGTTTATGATGGACATCGGCGGCGGCAGCACGGAATACCTCGTCGGGAAAAAGCGGGAGATCTATTACGATAACAGTCTGAAACTCGGTGCTATCCGATTGACACAGAAATTCTTTGCAGAACAGGAACTGGAACCGAAGAAACTGAAAGAATGCCGAGAGTATGTGGCCGGTTCGCTTTATCCCGTTATACGGGGTGTAAAAAAGAGGAAGTTCGATGTTGTCGTCGGCAGCTCCGGCACGATCATGGCCATTGCAAGAATCATTCGCCTTCGGCGCGGGGATTTTTCGGACAGCGCTATGAACGGATTTACATTTACTGCCAAAGAATTATACGGCGTTGTGGATTCGCTCTGCAAGGCAAAAACAGTGAAACAGCGGATGAAGATCGGTGGACTGGATGCTTCCCGTGCAGACATTATCATCGGCGGGGCAATTATCCTCGAACAGACATTCCGCTCACTGAAACTGAAAGAGATGATGGTTTCCGAGTTTGCTTTGCGCGAAGGGATCATTCTCGACACGATCGAAAAACAGTATTATGGAAAAGAGTTTCATGCGTTGGACAATATCCGCTACCGGTCCGTGCTGCACCTTGCAGAATCATACCGGTATGAGAAGGAACACTCGCTTCATGTGGCGGCACTTGCCGTGAAGATCTTCGATCAGACGCAGAAACTGCATAAGCTGGAGAAACGGGAGCGGGAGTTCCTGGAAGCGGCGGCGTTGCTGCATGAAGTCGGCATCTTCATTTCGCATTCCAACCACCATCGCCATTCCCATTACTTGATTCGAAACAGCGAGCTGCTGGGTTACACGGACAATGAAAAAGAGATCATCGCGAATGTAGCGCGGTATCACCGCAAGTCGCATCCCAAACCGAAACATGAGAACTTTATTTTGCTTTCCGGTGAGGATCAGCAATTGGTTCGAAAGCTTTCCGGGATCATGAGGATTGCGGACGGTCTGGACCGGACGCACACCAATTCCGTCAGTGATATCACTGTTTCAAAATCCGGCAAGACAGTTACCATGCAATTGAAAAAAGGGAAAGGAAAAAATATCGAAATGGAAGTGTGGGGCGCAGAACGGAAGAAACAGCTTTTTGAAGAAGTCTTTGATGTTCACGTACAGCTTTCCGCATAACTTACAATTGATCCGATGGCGAAATCCAAACAAGAACTCTACCGTTTTACTTCATCGCTTGAAAAGTCCGACAACAAATTATGGGGATGCCATTTCCGCGTTCCGAAAAAGATCGCTCTCGCGTTGTCTGAGCCGGGATCGCGGCGTGTCGTCTGCACGCTGAACGGCAAGGAGAGATATCAATGCGCTATTTTGCATTTTAAGACTGGACTGCCGGTGATTTCTGTAAACAAGAAAGTTCGGGATTCCCTTGGAGTAACATTCGGATCGGAAGTTGAAGTCAATCTGACCAAAGATGACAGTGACTATGGTTTGCCGCTGCCGGAAGAATTGGCAGAAGTGTTTAAGCAGGATGCAGCGGGAAAGAAACTGTTTCATGCGTTGACTGCAGGAAAACAGCGGACCTTATTGTATATTATCGGCAATGTGAAAGATCCGGAAAAACGTGTTCTCCGTTCGTTAGCGATTGTCCGTCATTTGAAGGAAAACAAAGGTTCGATTGATTATAAAAAATTGAATATCTTGCTCAGGAATCCATACCCGATGAAATGATAAGACTGTGGTATCTCAGTCTAATTACTGATGTTTTAGCAAACAAGAATACGGCTGATGGTGGGCTCGCCTGACAGACGGGCAGGCAAGGCGCAGTCAAAACACATTACATCATCCTTGGATTCCCGCTAAAAATCCACGGGAATGACAGCAGCCTATAATAAAAATTCATTTTTTGCGATGTGCTTTTGTAAAATCACTTTGTGCGTATCTTCAGATAATAATTCACCTGTTCATTGTCCGGAGTGCATCGGTGAAATTCACTTGAACCACCATCACCGTCTCTAAACTCTTTTTCCAATGTCCCCTTCATTGAAGAAACTCCTTTTCGCAAAACAGTTTCGCTCCGTCATCTCCGCTGCTGCGGGATTGATGGGAGCATATCTCATTGCTGTTTCCACGCTCGGCAAAGTGGTGGAAGTGAATGCGCTGGATGTGCAATTCCGCATCGCACAAAACTCCCGTATGCCGGATACGAACATTGTCATCCTCACTATCGATCAAAACAGTCTGCAATATTTTAAACGTACCGCCCGTATCAGCTGGCCGTGGCCGCGCGATTTTTATGCGTTGACGACTAATTATCTGGCGAAGGCCGGAGCAAAAGCGATCGTATACGATTTCCAGTTTACGGAACCAGATGAGGATCGCGCTTACTTCGTCGGTGCATATAATGACAGTCTCTTTGCCGCTTCAATCCGTTCTGCAGCGAATGTGTATCTTGCCGCTATTTTAACGCATCAGGAAGAAGAGGATCAGCCGGGTGACCCGTTGGTGAAATTTCCTTCAACAGTCTCTACCGTACAGGAAACACAACGCTACAGTTACGATAAAGCGTATTCACCGCTCATGCAGTTTCAGGAAGGGGCGAAGGGGATCGGGGCAGTCAACTTCATCCCGGATGAAGATGGGGTATACCGCAAGATTCCGCTTCGCTATAGTTATCAGGAAAAACAGTTGTATGCCCTCTCGTATAATGTGTACAAGGATCTGTTTGGGAATGACGCATCAATCGATCAGTCGGTGCAATCGCCATACTTGGTGTATTGGTACGGCAAAGGGGGACCGGACGGAGTGTTCAAGTATTTTTCAATTCATTCTGTGATCGTTTCAGCGTTCAAATCGGAAGCCGGAATGGAGCCGGATGTTTCGCCAGAGGCATTCAAGAATAAAATCGTATTCATCGGATCGAATGCTCCGAGCCTGTTTGATTTGAAAAACACTCCGTTTACATATCTGGAACCGTATCCTGGCGTGGAGATCCATGCTACGGCGATGAGCAATTATCTCAACAAGGATTTCATTCGTGAACTGTCCATTGCGTGGATCCTCTTGGTCAGTCTGCTGCTTTCTGTATTGATATCGCTTTTCTCAAACTATTTTGAAAACATCGTCATCAGCACTGCGGGTTTGATAGGTGTTGCCGGAGTATTCTTTGTGATTGTGACACAGCTCTTTCTTCGGGAATTGATCTGGATGCACGTGGTCTTCCCGCTCTTCTCCATGGTGCTGACGTATGTGATCTCCATCGGATGGAATTTTGCTACGGAAGGGAGAAACAAACGGCAGATTCAGCGAATTTTCGGACAGTTCGTCAATCCTCACGTGGTGAAGCAGCTGAGTGCCGATCCGGAACGGGTGGAACTCGGCGGCGAAGAGGTGGAAGCCTCCATCATGTTCTCCGATATCGAAGGATTCACGTCGATCTCCGAAACGAAGAAACCGAAAGAGCTGGTCGAATTTCTCAACAATTATTTTTCCGCCGCGAACGATATCTTTTTTAAGCACGACGGAACGATCGACAAATTCATCGGCGATGCGGTGATGGTGCAGTTCGGCATTCCTCTCAAGAATCCGAATCACCGGATCCTCGCTGTCCGTGCGGCGTATGAATTTTCGCAGGCGGTCTCCGCGATGAAGAAAGCGGCGCAGGAAAAGGG
>JBAYJG010000160.1:0-7431 GCA_041665225.1 Bacteroidota bacterium | reverse complement strand
TGTAAAATGTAACGAAAAAAGAGTTGTGAAGAAATGTCGATTTCGCAGCCGTACCATTCTTTGATAATCATAAAATTCTTGATACCTTAAAGTATGAGCACACTGGCACAACATGTTATCCTGAAAAAGAACGAAGACCGCCGCTTGCTGGGCGGCCACCAATGGATCTTTAGCAACGAAATTCACCGAATTGTCGGCGAACCGAAGAGCGGCAGCGTTGTGGAGATCCTCCGGAGCGACGGAAGGTCACTCGGAATCGGATTGTACAATCCCGCATCACTTATCGCCGTACGGTTTCTCTCGTCGGAATTGGAAGAAATCAACGAAACATTCTTCGAAAAAAAGATCCGCTCAGCGTACCGTCTCCGGAAACGGCTTTATCCGCAGAGTGAGACATTCCGTGTGGTGAATGGAGAAAGTGATTTCCTTCCCGGACTGATCATCGACAAGTATGAGCAAGCACTTTCCATCCAAACGTTTTCCGCCGGCATGGATATGCGCCTTGAACTGATCTGCGCAGCAGCAGAGTCGGTCTTCCATCCTTCCGGGATCGTCGAGCGGAATGAATCGCCGTTACGGACACTCGAAGGCCTGCCGCTTCGAAAAGGCATTCTCAAAGGGACTGTTGCTCCCGCGGTGATCGAATTGAATGGCATCAAATTCTCTATCGACATTCTGGGCGGGCAAAAAAGCGGATTTTTCCTTGACCAGAGATTGAACAGAACGGCAATTGCTCCATTCGTTAAGGATGCTTCGGTGCTTGACTGTTTCTGCAATGAAGGAGGTTTCGGATTGTATGCTGCTTCATTCGGCGCAACGAGTGTTGACAGCGTTGATATTTCAGAGGAAGCAATCACAAAAGCAAAAGAGAATGCGCAACTAAACAACCTAACCACGGTGAAATTTCATACCGCCGATGTCTTCAAATTTCTAGAGGAGTCTGTCGCTGCCGGCAAGCGATGGGATGTGGTCATTCTCGATCCTCCTTCCTTTACGAAAAGCAAAAAAACTGTCGCAACTGCAATCAAAGGATATAAAGAGATTAATCAGAACGGTTTGAGACTAGTGGCACCGGAAGGAATCTTTGCAACGGCATCTTGTTCCCACCATATCGACCGCGAAACGTTCTTAAACATCGTCCAGGAGAGCAGTGTCAAAGCAGGCAGACGGATAAAACTGCTCCATATTTCCGGAGCTGCGCCAGATCACCCGACGCTACCATCTATGCCTGAAACTCATTATCTTAAATTTGCGTTGTTTAGTGTAGAATGATTGTGACACGCGGAACAGAACTGCCGTGTGTCACTCCACAATTTTTGAGGCAGCTATGAAGAAGATTCTCTGTGCGGTATTGTTCACCGCTTCCCTGCTTGTTGCTCAACAGACGGATTCCACTATCGTCTTTACTTCCCCCGAACCCGAAACGACAGTACCAATCCGGACTTCGTTTGATGATGCATGGGGCGTCGATATCCTGCTCTCCAATAACGGATTCGGCCTTGCAGGATTTTATCGTCATCAATATTCCCGCGATCTCTTCGGCACCGTCACACTCGGAATCGCTGAAGCAAAAGATGAGAACGAGGTAGAATATTATGACTATTGGGGGCAGTCATTTGTCCCGGGAAAGATCAACCGCTTTTTGCTGATCCCCATGATGTTCGGTGTACAGTACAGACTCTTTGCGGAAGATATCACTGACAGTTTCCGTCCATACGTGAATGCTGGGGTAGGGCCTTCACTTGTCCTGGCCTCTCCGTATGCTCGTGAATATTTCAACAGTCTAAGTTATGCACGGTCGCATTACACCGTCGGCGGCTATGTCGGATTTGGGGCATTCTTCGGAAGCGATATGGGGAGTTTATCCGGCATCAATATCCGGTATTACTTCGTGCCGTTCGTCAATGGGATCGAAAGCCTGCAGGACCCTCCGGATAATACCGGCGCACCCGGAAAGATCCGTAGAAAAAATGATTTCGGCGGATTTTTTATTACAATCAATCTCGGCTCAGCTTTTTAAAAGTATAAAGGTGTAGCCCGCCTAACAGGTGGACTACACCTTTATGTACTGCTCGTGGTTACTTCTTCATCGCTTCTTTCGTCGCATCACCACTTGTCTGACTCATACCGGAAAAAATCTTAGCAACCGCCCCAACCGTTCCCGCAACATCAGATAAGTTGGAGGGAATGATCATCGTATTATTTTTTTGCGCTAGCTTACCGAACTCTCCAAGATACTGTTCTGCAATCCGCAGATTCACTGCATCAAGTCCCCCTTTTTCATTGATTGCATTGGCGATTTCCCGGATCCCCTTTGCTGTCGCCTGCGCCACACGTTCGATCTCCTGGACACGGCCTTCGGCTTCATTGATCCTCTTCATCTTTTCCCCTTCGGACTTCGCGATCGCTTCCTGCTTGTCCCCTTCTGCACGGTTAATCTTCGCCTGTTTATCGCCTTCGGATTCAGCGATCAATGCGCGCTTTTCACGTTCTGCGCGCATCTGTTTTTCCATGGCATCTTTAATACTCGGAGGCGGAATGATATTCTTGATCTCATGTCGTGTCACTTTCAATCCCCACGGCGCGGCAGCTTTGTCCACTGCCATGACAATCTCCTGATTAATCTTATCCCGTTCTTCAAATGTCCGGTCAAGATCAATCTTGCCGATCTCGCTGCGCATCGTGGTCTGTGCCAGTTGCGTAGAAGCAAAAATGTAATTATCCACGCCGTAGGACGCCTTCACCGGATCGGTGATCTGGACATAAAGGATCCCGTCCACTTCCACACCGATATTGTCCTTTGTGATACAGCTCTGCGGAGGGACATCGATCACCATTTCCTTCATCGAATGTTTGTAGGCAACCCGGTCAATAAACGGGATCAGGATATGAAATCCCGCGTCGAGTGTTGCACTATATTTTCCTAATCGTTCGATAATGAAAACAGTTTTTTGCGGGACAACACGTGCAGTTTTAGCCAACAAAACAAATGCAAAAAGAATAAGTCCTATAAGAATATATGCTTCCATATGAGTGGTTCCTTTATGCTACCGGTTTTACTTTCAATGTAAGATTGTTTCGTTCAAGAACTTCAACAGAGTCACCGTTATTGATCGTCACCTCCGACTCCGCATTCCATACGGTGCCATGGAATTCTACTCTGCCCCCTGTTACCGGTACGATATCAGTAATGGCAACAGCACGTTCACCGCGGATATCGTCAAAAGGAACAGCAGCATCCGGACGGATAACTTTACCGTGCGAATATTTGCTGCCGTATTTTCGAAATATCAACAGAGACAAGATCGAAACAACGAGAAAAATGAATAACTGCGTTGTAAATGTGATCGGTACTTCCAGCCACAACAGCAGTGAGATGAGCCATGCGCCGATGCCAAAAAATACCAGCACAAATCCTGGAGTGATGATCTCTCCCAGCATAAGTGCTAAACCAAAAAAGAACCAAAGTAATTCGTTCGACAGGGATTCCATGAAAGTCCTCTTAATTAATCGCCGAAAAGTAGAGAAACCTCCCCGTAAAATCAATGCGATTAATTTCAACTCATTTTTCGTATATTGTCATATAATTTTTGGGAGTTCTATGAAAGTTACGCTATTCCGTAAAAACGATGCCTTTAAACTTGAAGCAAAAAATGACTCTGATAATTCGATCACATTCGATAACACCGCTGCGGGGGGAGGGAATGACGGAGGATTTCGTCCGATGCAGACGCTTTTAGCCGCAGCGGGCGCGTGCAGTTCATTCGATGTCATTTCCATCTTGAAGAAACAACGGATTGAACAGTTCGAAATGACCGTAACGGTAGAGGGAGAACGCGAGAGCGGCAAAGATGCAAATCTCTGGAAGAAAGTGCACCTGCATTTTGAATTGAAGGGAGCGGTGCCAAAAGAGAAAGCCCAACGGGCAGTTGAGCTTTCTGTGACAAAATATTGTTCTGTTTCTAAAACACTCGAAGCTGCCGGCGCTGTCGTCACCAGCAGCGTGGAGGTGAAGGATTAATCTTTTTTACCCTCAGTCAGTTTGAATTTCACCGGAAGCGTCACTGTGGAATTGATCGCTTTCCCTCCCTTATACGCCGGTTTGAACTTCCACTGCCAGATGGATTCCAGCGCTTCTTTCTCCAGCTGATTTGTTGCCTGGCGGTATTTATCGAAGACTTCATGATCCTTCAATTTCCCGTGTTCTGCAAAGACGCTCCGTTCAAAGCAATTTGCCTTTATGATTGCACCGGTCTCCGAGATATCAACTCTGAAATAAAAAATGCCTTCCACTCCGTTTTTCCTTGCCTCTTCAGGATAGACGGGCGATTTCGTAGCGATCGGTACCGGCATGGTGTGTTCTGATTCAGATGTTTCACTAAGCCCGCTTTTTTTCAGCATGAAAAATGCCGTTACCGATTTCCCGCTGTCCACATACAGATTGTTCTGTGTTTGCTGATCATATCCTGTTACCGTTGCGCGAATCTGGATAAAACCTTCCGAAACGCCCGTGATCTTGAACTGTCCGTCCTTTGCAGTGATAACCTTTATTCCAGTTCCGAGAATCTCGACAGTAGCTTTCTCTAGCGGACTCCTGTCGTCAATATCGATGACGGTGCCGAGAATCGTACCGCCTGCTCGTTGCTTTTGTTCTGCCACTTCCGCTGGAGTGTTTGCGGCGATTGAGTTAATTCCCGGTTGTGCAAATGCAGCGGACAGCACACCGAGCGCAAGGATAATGAGTATTTGGTTTTTCATAACAGCTCCATTTAATTATTTTTTATTTCCTGATAACTGCTTTGCACAACGTAGGCGGGCATTTCAACAACGTAAACATATTCCATTCTTGGCTGCGGGACAAAGAATCTCGTGGCAGCATAATAACTCCCGAACAATAGCAACAAAATTGAAGCAGCAATGGCCGGGACAGAAAATGATATTTTTTTCTCCACAAACCGATGCACCGGCACTGCATTCGGGAACATTCGCAAGATCAATCCACGGTTGATGGATCGTACCCGTTCATCAAGTGCTCGTGGAAATTCTGGTACAGGAATGGCATGCAGATCCTGCCTCATCGATTGCAGTGCACAGAAACTCGCCCGTAGAGATGCGTTCTTACTCATCTCAGCAAACAGCGTTTTCAGCTCTTTGTCATCCAAATCGTTATCGAAGCACCGCTGGAGTAATTCTTCATACTCTTTCATAGGTCACTCGCTTTCCGCAAAGGCAGTAATTGTTCAGAAAGGGCTTTGCGTGCCCGGAACAGCCGCGATTTCACTGTAGCCACGCTGGCCCCAATAACACCCGCAATCTCTTCATAGTTCATCGCTTCGTATTCCCGCAAGATAATTACTTCTTTATATTGAGGGAGCAATCTGTTGACGAGCGATGTGATCAACGTACTCCGTTCCGCCCTCTCGATTAGTTCCGATGAAGACTCTTCGGAGAACACTTCATGATCATCTTCGGTTAACGCTCTTGTCTTCTTCTTTTTATTCAACTGTGTAAAAGCTTCGTTCCGGGCGATCATAAAGATCCATGCTTTCAGTGCTGCCGGATTATGCAGCGACATCTTTTCGTCGATCATCCTCACGAATGTCTCCTGGACAATGTCTGCAGCATTGTCTGAGTCCGATACGAGACGCACACAAAACCGGAATAACCCGTGCTTGTATCGTTCATAGATCATTGCAATCGCCTGGCGGTCGCCGTTCTGTAACCGGCCTGCTAATTGCTCATCAGTGAAGGAAGTGGGATGCATCACTTATAAGATGAAAAAACCCCCGGAAAGTTGCACTTGCTCATTTCCAAATTTCCGACGCTATTTCTGCTCACCGATGCAACGGTCCGGAATCGATTGTGATCGGTACACAGGAAAATAAGCGAAAATCAATCGCGTTTTAGAACTTTCTAACAAATTCGCTATCACTCTTCATTATTTAATTAGTAAATTATCCGATAATAATTGAAGCGTCCTATGAAATCGTACTGTATTGCCCTGTCCCTTATTGTTATCATCTCTCGTGCTTTCTCCATGGCACCAGACGGTACTCCCGCTCCTCCGTTCAGCAGTTATGTCATCACCAACTTTACTGCGGATAACGGTCTGCCGCAAAACACCGTTGATCTCGTCAATCAGACATCGGATGGATATATTTGGATCGGCACCTATGCGGGACTCGCAAGATATGACGGAAATAAATTCATTCACTTCAACAAATCACTCACGCCGGCGTTCAAGATCAACCACGTTACTTCACTGATTGAGGACAAGAACGGGATTGTCTGGATCGGAACGAATGGCGGAGGCGTATTGAAATATGCACAGCATGCATTTTCGGCAGTTCAGAATAACGACGGTTTCGGGAATGAATTCATCAAAGCTTTTTTGTACGACGGTAATAACTATATTCTTGCAGGGACTGAACGACGTGGGATTCAAAAACTTTCCCTCGACGATAACGGGACGATCCTTTCAATTTCTCCGTATGCATCTGCAGATCTTCCTCAGAGTTTTCTCCTCCGGACGATTGCACGGGACAAGTTGAACAGGATACTGATTGCCACCGACATTGGGCTGATCATCGTCGACAACGACAAATCCCGCACACTCACTACCGACAACGGGCTTCCGAACAATTCCATTTCTGCACTCGCCATCGATCAAAACGGCGTCATCTGGATCGGCACGTCGAACGGACTGGCCAGATTGCAAGACGACAAGATCCAGGTCTATACGACAGTGAACGGATTGACCAACAATGCCATCCGGACATTGTTTGTGGACCGATCGAACGTACTATGGATCGGCACGGACGGAGGCGGTATCAACCGGTGTTTCGAATCGAACGGTACGAGGATGTTCGATGCATTAACGGTTGATGAGGGATTGGTCAATAATTTTGTCCGAACAATCTTTCAGGACAGTGAAAACAATATCTGGATCGGCACACGAAACGGGCTCAGTCAAATCCACATCCGGAAATTTGAATTGTTCGGGAAAAAGGCCGGACTATCGGACTCGTACGTCCGCACGGTCTTTGAAGATTCACACAATCGGCTGTGGATCGGAACAAACGGCAATGGTTTGAATCGCATGGACAGCGACGGCATTAAAATATGGAGCAACGACAAGGAATTGCCGAACAAATTCATCCGCGCATTGTATGAGGATAAGAACGGAATCCTGTGGATCGGAACTGACGGCGGCGGAGTACTGAAGTTTGATGAACGGAAGAAGCCTGGCTCGCAATTCACGCGGATCACCACGGAAAATGGATTGACAGAAAATTATATTCGCGCAATCCTGGAAGGCTTCGACAACGAGATCTGGGTCGCTACGTACGGCGGCGGAATCTCCCGTATCAAGGGAGACAGCATACTGCCGTTGACAGTAAAACAAGGGTTGGCGAATGATAACGTACTTGC
>JBAYJG010000159.1:0-7435 GCA_041665225.1 Bacteroidota bacterium | reverse complement strand
TCTCGTCAAAGTTCTTTGAACCCGAAGCGACGCAAGCAACACAACTGATGGTGAATTTCATCCGGGAGTCCGAGCTGCACGTGCTGCCATGGACAACAGAAGCGGAATCGCTGAGGAGACGGAGTGAATGGTTGCGTCTGTCCGGCATCGTTCAAAATTGGATCGATCTTTCGAATGCGATGCTGCTTAAGAACCTTGATGGGTGGCTTGCACCGTTTCTGGATGGAATTACACGCCGTGCTCAATTATCCCGGTTGAACATGACGGAGATTCTTCAATCACAATTCAGTTATGAGCAACGTCGGGAATTGGACCGTCTTGCGCCGACACATCTGCAGGCACCGACTGGTTCCAGGATCCTGGTCGATTATTCCGGGGATCTGCCGATACTTGCTGTGCGGCTGCAGGAAATGTTCGGCGAAGTGAATACACCGACTGTCGGGGGTGGAACGGTGCGAGTTGTGCTTCATTTGCTTTCACCAGCGCGTCGGCCTCTTGGTGTTACGCAGGACCTCCCCAGTTTCTGGAAGAACGCGTATATCGAAGTTCGGAAAGATATGAGAGGACAATATCCCAAGCATTATTGGCCGGAAAATCCTTTGGAAGCAGAACCGACTACGAGGACCAAAAAAGCGATGGATAGAAAATAGTTGTTAGGTGAAGGGGAATTTGAATGTTATTGATTCTTCTTATCTTACAGTGTTCAATTATTAGAATACTCTAATATCACCACAAATGCATCTGGTGCAAACCTGAAGTAATTTTGCCTACTTTACGAAAGTACTATGATCCGTTTATTGATGATTTGTATAACCCTGTCGGCAATCACCTTCTGTTCCTTCGGTCAGCAGATGGAGATACCGGTCTCCCAACAGATACCACTGTTGGTGAAAGTTCTTTCGTTCAATAAATCATTTCAGCAGGATAAAAAGGATATTGTGGTAGGAGTGATTTATCGAGAATCGCAACCGTCGACAAATTCAATAAAAGATACTGTCCTTCAATTTAACGATTCGACACTCCTGATCCTTGCAAACGGCAATGCAGTCCGTTTTGTACCGATAAATTTAGATCGGAAGGGTGAACTGGAAGCGGTGTTCGCGAAAAAATTATTTTCAGCAGTGTACGTTACTCCAGTGGAACTGTCATGTATTCCGATTATTTCAAACTTTTGTCGGGAACATCGGATTCTCTCGATGACGGGAGTCGCACAGTATGTTGAAGAAGGGATCTCTGTCGGGATTGGAATGAGGAACCAGAAACCGGAGATTTTGATCAATCTGCCGGTCAGCAAGGGGGAAGGTGCAAATTTCAGCTCACGAGTACTACAAATCGCCAAAATATATCGATAGATGAAAAAAATGTTCCCGGACAAATTCACTTCCACGTTCCGCTTTCGACTGTATTTGCTCTTTTCAGGAGCAGTGCTTGGCGTTTCGCTGTTCATTTATTTTTACTTCCCTCAGAAATTTCAGGAACAGGCGTTCATTGCGGCGCAGTCCAAAGCAGTGACGATCGCTGATATTTCCGCTTTCAGTACCGCTCCGGCAATGTATTTTAATGATTCGGATGCCCTGCAAGAAGTGCTGGCGACTACCCGGCAAAATACCGATATCCGTTTCATCATTATTACGGACCATAAGCAACAGCTGGTTGCCGGGTATAATATTGAAGCCGGTGTGCGGATGAACTATGATGTTGCGAATCACGGAGGCACGTTAACGGACGATCAAACGACGATCATCTCTCGGTCGGCCATTCAATTCAACAATCTCACCATCGGAAATATCTATGTTGGTCTGTCGTTGGAAAAGATTCTGGAAGAAGTGGACGCAACGAAACGCACCATAACATTCATCAGCGGCATCATTATGGTGATCGGGTTGGCAGCCGTTTTTGCCGCAGCAAGGTTGCTGACGCGGCCGCTCGAATCGATGGCGGGCACATTTCAAGAGATTGCCCATGGTGATTTTTCAAAACATGTGCAACCGTCCGGTTATGTTGAGATTAATCAGTTGGCGCAGGCGTTCAATCACATGGTGGATGATCTTGCCTCTGCCCAAGCGGAACTACGATCAGTGAATCGGACGCTGGAATTGCGGGTGAACGAACGCACCATGGATCTGCAGCGCGAGATTCAGCAGCATAAGATTACGGAAGAAGCGCTTCGCGAGAGCGAGGAACGGTTCCGCGCACTGGTCGAACTTTCTCCCGACGCCATCGTTGTCCATTCCGAAGAAAAATTCGCATTTATTAATCCCTCCGCGTTATCAATGTTCCGCGTGTATTCCACGGAGAAAATGCTCGGGCGTTCCCTGTTCGATTTTATGAACGCCGTGCAGGCAAAAGAGTTTGAAGAATCGTTAAACCGCATCCTCCACGGGAGCATTGTCAATGTTCTGTCCGAATATGACTTCCTCCGGGACGACGGATCGGAATTTGTTGCGGAAGTTGCCGCGACGAAACTGATCTTCCGTGGTAAGATCGCCATTCAGATTGTGATTCGCGATATCTCCGAACGGATCAGGAATGAACGGCAGCGCATGGAACTGGAACAACAGCTACTGCATGTGCAGAAGAAAGAGATCATCAGCACGCTCGCCAGCGGGTTGGCGCATGATATATTGAATATTCTCGGTATCATCGGTACCTCGATCAACAAGCTGCTCTTCCTGAAGAACCTGAACCACGAATCGCTGATGGAAAGTGCGGAACAGATTTCAAAAGCATCGGAACGGGGAAAATCTCTCGTTCGTCAACTGCTTTCGTTTGCACGAAAATCGGAACTGAATTACGATTCTATACAGGTCAACACAATTGTTACGGAGATCATTTCAGTGATTCAACGCACCTTTCCGACGAGTATCACCATTCGGACTGCGTTGGCGAACGACCTACCGCAGATCAGAGCGGACAATAACCAGCTGCACCAGGCGTTGCTGAATCTCTGCCTGAATGCGCGCGATGCGATTTTGGAGTCGGGGACCATCATTGTCGGGACGTCGTATCACAGTGCTGCACTGAAGAACACCACTAACAAGAATGGTGACTGCATCTGCATTTCTGTGGAAGACAACGGTATCGGGATGAATGATGAAGTGAAAAGCAGGATCTTTGAACCATTCTTTACAACAAAGAATGAAGGAACCGGTTCCGGATTAGGAATGGCGATGGTGAAGGGGATTATGGAGAATCATAGAGGATTCATCGAAATCGACTCGGTAGTAGGGAAGGGAACAAAGTTTAAATTATGGTTTCCCTTATAACAACCAAAAATCCATTGAGCATGACAAAGGATTTTTGGTTGTTATATATTATAATCTTTAACGTATCAGATCCACAATCCAATAACTAAACGCTCCAATGGCTGCTGAGGTAGGAATTGTAAGAACCCATACTATGACAATTTTTCCAACAACTCCCCAACGCACCGCCGAAAGCCGCTTTGTTGCACCAACACCCATTATTGAACCGGTGATTGTATGAGTGGTACTTACTGGTATGCCAGCAATTGCTGTGCCGAGTAGCATTAATGCACCAGCACCTTCCGCACAAAAACCGTGCACCGGCTTCAGATGAGTGAGTTTTACTCCCATTGTTCCAATCACTTTCCAACCTCCCATTAGTGTTCCTAGACCTATGGCACTATGCGCCGCTAAGATCACCCATACAGGAACATACATTTCTCCGTCATTGAAGTAACCTGTTGAGTACAACAAGATTGATATAATACCCATCGTCTTTTGTGCATCATTCGTACCATGACCAAGACTAAAAGCTGCAGAGGATAACAATTGACCGACTCTAAAAAGTTTATCTATTTTGCGAATGTTCCATTTTCGGAATATCCAGGTAACAACAATCATAAGAATGAATCCCAAAACAAATCCGATCAACGGAGATAAAAAAATAAATAGTACGACTTTATTAATACCTTCAAAATTTAGTGATGCAATACCTGCTTTGTAAAGACCTGAACCGGCAAGCCCACCGATGAGCGCATGGGAAACACTGATTGGATATCCGTAATGCGTGCAGAGATGAGTCCACAAAACAGATCCAACTAGCGCTGCCAGAATCAAATCAGGAGTTACAATATTAGGATCGACGATACCTTTTCCGATTGTTTTTGCAACTGCAACACCGAAACCAAATGCTGCAACAAAGTTGAAAAATGCTGCCCATGCAACTGCCATTTTTGGGGATAGTACGCGGGTTGATACCACTGTAGCAATGGAGTTAGCAGCGTCATTCATTCCATTAAGGAAATCAAATACTAACGCAACAAAAATGATGAAGATAATATAGAATTCCATTTCTACTTTTCCACTTTCCTATGCGTTTTTGATCATAATGGACTCAAGAACATTGGCAACATCCTCGCACTTGTCTGTTGCAGTTTCAAGAGTAACAAGGACTTCTTTGGTCTTAATCAATTCAATAGCATCATCCTCCCGGTCAAACAATTCGGCGATTGACTGATCGAAGATAGTGTCAGCATCATTTTCATATTGATTAATTTTGTGAAGAATCTTTTGTAATTCTTCTGCTCTACGAGTATCGGAGATTAATAATACGCCGCGCTGGATTTCGATCGCAGATTGATAAATGATCTCAGTTAAGCGTTGAATATCAGCAGAATTCTTTTTGATCTTATAAAGATAGAATCTATTTGCGCTTCCATCAATAAGGTCAACGACATCGTCCAGAGCTGAAGCTAATTTGTGGATATCCTCACGATCAAATGGCGTGACAAAAGTGCTATTCAATTCCGTATAAATTTCATGGGTGATTGAATCTGCTTTATGCTCAATTTCTTGGATTTTTTTTACGATTATTTCTCGTTCGTTTTTTGGGAGGGAAGGTAGTGTCCGTAGAGTATCGGATGCTTCAACAATGGTATTCGACAGTTTATCAAAAAGCATAAAAAACTTTTCATCGTGAGGAAGCAACGCTTGGATCATTCGGTCGAGTCTCATAAGTAAACCATAGTTGTTGTGATAAAGGGGGGTGAAGAAGCGGTTCAACATAGGGAAGAATGGGAAGAAAAGAAAGGGTCTATTGTTAAGATATTGTTAACAAGTGGAATTGCTCCGAAATTCTATTGCTGATCCGATATTCTCTTGCGGAATTCCCACAGTAAGACCGCACTGGCGCTTGCAACATTCAACGAATCGACGCCGGGCTTCATAGGAATACTGACGAATGTATCGCAGAGTTCAAGCACTTCCGGTGAGAGACCATGTCCTTCCGCTCCGAGGACGATACAACTTGGATGGGAAACTTTCATTGTGCGAATATCAATACTCTTTGGATGCGGATGTGCAGCGTAGAAATGCATTCCCGCTTGTTTCATCCGTTCGATTTCACTGACCGTATTCCGGATATAAACGATTGGCAACTGAAAAATATTCCCCATTGAATTTCGGACAGATCGACGCAGGTACGGATCACAGGAGGAGGGAAGCACAAGCAATGCTGACGCTCCAAGACAGACACAATTTCTGACGATCACACCCATGTTTTCCGCGTTTGTAATACCGTCAACCAACACGGTCAGTTGCTGCGACGACATCGCATCCATGACAGATTCGCTATATAATTGTTCCGGAACCTGTGCCACTGCCATAATTGATTGATGAAGCATGTGTCCGACGATCGTTTCCAGCAGTTTTTTCTCGCCGACGAAGACATTGATGGAATGTGCATTCCGTTCGATCAAAGGCTGATACAGATCGAACCAATCGCTGGAAAGAAGTATCGAACGGACCGTCAGCGGGCTTTCCAGCAGACGCATCACCACTTTTTCCCCTTCGGCAACAAAAATTCCTTGTTCCAGATGTTCTATCGGCCGTCGAAGAGTTTTATACGGTTCAAGTTCAGGAAGGTCGAGGGTCGAAATGTGGTGAAGACGGGTGATCATGGTCAGCTATTGTCTCTCATTGAATTTGGAAGAAAGGGCACTTCGATTTCGGATCAACGGGATGTTGTGCTTTGGAAGTATAGCAAAAGTTTGGTATTTTTATGCATAAATATATTTTCTGCAATGCAGTTACAATCCCGGTTTGTTTCTCAACAAGCCCCTGCGTTGAGACTGATTGAGAAAGGTTATCGCAGTAATGTCAGTTCGCACTCGTTTTGCTCCTTCCCCGACCGGATATCTTCATGTTGGCGGCCTTCGGACCGCGCTCTATGCCTATCTCTATGCACGGCAGCATCACGGAACGTTTATTCTTCGCATTGAAGATACGGATCAATCTCGCAAAGTGGAAGGAGCAACAGAGAAACTTATTGAGGCGCTGCAGTGGGCTGGAGTGCAGTTCGAGGAAGGTCCTGGAAAGGATGGCCATCATGGACCATACGTTCAATCCCAACGCTTGCCGATATACCGCGAACATGTTCAACAATTATTGAAGGATGGGAAGGCGTACCATTGCTTCTGTACTTCGGAACGATTGGAGCAACTGCGTGCGGGCGGTGCAACAATGTATGACCGTCTCTGCCGTTCAATTCCATTGGACGAAGCACTGAAGCGTGTTGATACAGGTGAACACCATGTGATCAGGATGAAGATTCCGGATGACGGAGTGCTGAATTTTCACGACGAAATCCGCGGCGATGTCTCCATCGCATTCAATACGATCGATGATCAGGTGTTATTAAAATCAGACGGATTCCCGACCTATCATCTTGCCGTTGTCGTCGATGATCATTTAATGGAGGTCAGCCACGTTATCCGCGGCGAGGAATGGCTGCCGAGCACGCCGAAACATATTTTACTGTATCAGTATTTCGGATGGTCCATCCCAAAATTCGCTCATTTGCCGCTGCTGTTGAATCCGGATAAATCGAAATTGAGCAAACGCCAGGGAGATGTGGCAGTGGAGGATTACCGGACAAAAGGATATCTGAAAGAAGCGCTCATAAATTTCGTCGCATTTCTTGGATGGAATCCCGGCGATGAACGGGAGCTTTTTTCCCTGGAAGAATTGATCAAGGAGTTTTCGCTCGAACGGGTCGGGAAAGCGGGGGCGGTCTTCAATATCGACAAATTGAACTGGCTGAATCAGCAGCACATGAAACTCAAATCAGATGCTGATCTGCTGCCGCTTGTCAAACCGTATCTGGAATCCAAAGGATGGGACTCTGTAACGGATGAATATCTGCAGCAGGTGATCGGCCTCATGAAAGAACGCGTCGTTGTGCTCACGGATTTTGTCGATGCATGTCCGTATTTCTATCAGGAACCGGAAACATACGATGAAACTGCAAAGGCAAAGAATTGGAAACCGGAATCTCCTGCGCATCTTTCTGCCTTATTAGAAAAGCTCAATCTATTGCCGGTGTTCGATGCCGCATCCGTTGAAGCTGCATTAAGGTCCACTGCCGAAGGATTCAACGTTGGTGCAGGGAAACTGATCCATCCCATGCGGCT
>JBAYJG010000158.1:0-7455 GCA_041665225.1 Bacteroidota bacterium | reverse complement strand
TGGATACTTCCTCCTTGGGTCGATTCCAGTTTTCCGTGGAAAATGTATAGAGAGTAAGGTATCGTATGCCGAGCTGGCCGCACGCTTCCACAATATCCCGCACCGAATTCACCCCTTCATGATGACCAGCCACTCGCGGTAAGGAGCGTTTCTTCGCCCAACGTCCGTTCCCATCCATAATCATTGCTATGTGGGCCGGAATATTGCCGTTCTTTTGCAGATGTTCTTGCAGTTTCTTGTCTTGGCTCACCGTACGAGCCGAACCTTTTGCCAACGAAAGCTCCGAAAATGTTCAAAAAATGAAACGTACCTAACGGTACGTTTCAAAAACCTTGATAAGATACTCTTTTCCCGAGAGAGAATCAACGGATTTAGACGGCTTTGATGCGGTGAAGTTCCTCATTATATTCAAATGTATGGGAAAAAAATCGACACTTCTTGTTATTGGCGGCGGTGCAGCTGGTATGGTCGCGGCGTGGCGCGCATCCTCCACCGGCTCGTCCGTGTTGTTGCTTGAAAAGAATGCGCAACTCGGCATCAAGATTCTCATTTCCGGTGGAGGTAAATGCAATATCACGAACAGCAGTGATGTAAAGACGATGCTGAAACAGTTTCAAAAAAATGAATCTCGATTTTTAAAGTACGCCTTTCATGAATTCACCAATTTCGATCTATTGGAACTTCTTCGCACTGAAGGGGTTGAAACATATGCGCGGGAGAACGGTAAAGTCTTTCCAAAAAGTCATGATGCAGAGGAAGTCGTCTCTGCATTGCGCAGGGTGATGGAAACTGCAGGAGTGGAAATCCTCCTACAAAGCCCAGTAAAAGAGATACGTCAACGAGAAGACGGAAAATACAGTATCACTTCCGGCAGAAATACTCATCAGGCCGATGCGGTAATCATCGCTTCCGGTGGTGCCTCGTACCGAAAAACCGGGACAACCGGCGATGGCTACCGGTGGCTGCAGGAACTCGGTCATACCATCGTACCGATCCGGCCTGCACTG
This sequence comes from Bacteroidota bacterium, assembly GCA_041665225.1. Taxonomy (GTDB): domain Bacteria; phylum Bacteroidota; class Ignavibacteria; order UBA10030; family UBA8401; genus UBA8401. The sequence continues at coordinate 6,448 of JBAYJG010000158.1, read as the reverse complement.
ACACCGATCGTTCTTACTCCCCTCCCCGCATCGTCATGGCAAGGAACGCCAATCCGCGATTGTGAGTTACTGGCAGTCAACGGCACTGAAGTAGTTTCCCGATGGAACGGAGATGTTTTGATTACCCATTTTGGCATTTCGGGACCGGCCACTCTTGAGGTGAGCCGAAATGCATATCTGGTATTTGAACAGGGGAAAAAAATCGATATGTGTGTCGACTTTTTCCCTGAATTGACGATCGAACAATTGGATGAAAAACTTTCTTCTGAGTTACAATCGAATCCTTCACGAAATATACTGACACTAGCAGAGCAATTGGTTCCACAACGGTTGGCAGAATATCTGCTCGTCAATGCTGCTATTATTCATACGAAGAAATTGAATCAGATCTCAAAAACTGAACGATCCGCACTCGTGAAGATTTTAAAGCGTTGTCCGCTGGGAACAGTGAAGGATATTCCTCTCGATCGCGGAGAAGTGACCGCCGGAGGAGTTTCGTTGAACGAGGTAGACCCAACGACAATGGAATCAAAACTTCGGAAAGGATTATACCTGTGCGGCGAGATACTTGATATCGCCGGACCAGTCGGCGGCTACAACCTGCAGGCGGCGTTCTCTACCGGCTTTGTTGCCGGATCTCATGCAGGGAAAAATACCTCCCTTCAACATCACTGAATAGACTTTTTTAACTTCAATAATTTCCTCAAAGCGAAGACATGGAGTATATACGCAATCGGAACGAGTACTCCCGGCAACAGATTAAACGGCGCGTAGCTGATAATGAAGTTCGGAACATTCGTGCGGATCAGTTCGATGCCGGGTAGAGAGAGCATGCCGTGGAGAACGACATTCGTGACAAGCACAATGCCTCCGATGTTCCATATGATCAGTCCCAAATTTGAAATCTTTCCTTTCGAGAATAGATACGCTACCACCGGAGCCGTTACACCGATCAGCACATCGAAGTTCCTCCCTTCAAAACTCATCACAGATGGGAGAAGCTCCTTCCCTGCCAATTGCCAAAGAATTAATTCCACAAAGATCCTGAACGATTGAAACAATGTCAGGAACACTAGGTCGAACTGTTGAGCAATCTCTCCCCCTTTTGTGGAAAACCACAGATAGAATATGAGAATGAAATTTGGAAGCACAACGATCATTATTTTCGGAGGCAGTCCCCCTAATCCCTGTGCAAAGAATCCCATCGTTCCGGCGAAATATTGAAGGAAAAACCATGCAGACAGTCCAATAGCAAATGAACGCTGCCGGGGAAACAAATTCTTTACTTCACGAATGAAGACCACCGCAACACTGACGGTAAGAATGAGAAATGAATAATATGTCGCGGGCGGAATCTCCGGCTGCATGTAACCTCCTTTTGTTTTTGGATGATACGGAACAAATGCAACGCTTTCAACGAATTCTTGCTAATGCATACAAATCACAGTATCTTTGTTCCGATACGATGTCGGACCAACGAATGTCCGACATTTCATTTTTGAACAGGTTCACACTGTAATGCCGAAAAAAATCTGTATAGGAATCCTTGGAGGAGGCCAGCTGGCGAAAATGTCCACCTTGGCAGCATCACGCCTTGGATTTGACATTTCCATCATGGAAAAAGAGATGCGTTCTCCTGCCGGTCAATTAACACATAATGAATCGATCGGCTGGGTAGACGAAGAACTTGTCCTAAAATCGTTTTCCCATCATTGCGATGTAATCACTCTTGAAAACGAATTTGTCGATCATCATCGTATCGAATACATCGAACAGCTTGGCAAGAAGGTATTTCCCTCTTCTACGACCATCGGATTGATTCAGGATAAATTACTGCAGAAACAGACACTGCAAAAGAATACCATCCCTGTCCCGGACTTTATAGAAGTTATGGAGAACCACCGTTATAGCGATATCGTTGAGCATCTGGGGACTCCTTTTCTTCTGAAATCCCGGAAGATGGGATATGACGGATATGGTAATGCGCTCGTCAATTCAGAAAAAGAGTATTCCGAAGCGGTCCTGCACTTGTCGAACCGGCACAATAATCTCATGGCGGAATCGTTTGTGAAGTTCTCCATGGAACTGGCGGTGATGGTCGTGCGAACATCAAAGGAAATCAGGACATATCCCGTCGTACAAACGATCCAAAAGAATCATATTTGTCACACCGTTATCGCGCCAGCGGATATTCCCAAAGCAGTTGCCGCAAAAGCGGAATCGATCGCGATCGCATCGGTGCAGGCAGTGAAGGGATTCGGTATTTTCGGTGTGGAGATGTTCCTGTCCGAAGATGGATCAATCATCGTGAACGAGATGGCGCCCCGACCGCACAATTCCGGTCATTATACGATTGAAGCATGCGTTACGTCGCAATTTGAGAATCATATTCGTTCCGTTGTAGAACTGCCGCTGGGTTCGACCGAGATGATCAAACCGCATGCAGTAATGATCAATCTGCTCGGAAAACCGTTCCCACAAAAGAAGATTGAAGTATACCGGACTGCGCTTCAGCATCCGAATGTGCATCTGCACATTTACGGTAAAGAAAGTTCCCGCCACGGCAGAAAGATGGGACATATCACGATCGTCGGCGATAACTTGAAGAAGATTCTGAAAGAAGCGAACGAGATCGAAGAACAGATTAGTCTATAGTTGCACACTTTGCATCCATAGCAGGTGAATCGAATAATGGTTGAAACAACATCTGGACTACTATGAAGAAACCGGTCATTGGAATTATCATGGGAAGCGATTCCGATCTTCCCACTATGCAGGAAGCCGCAATGGTGCTGGATGAATTTGGCGTATCGTATGAAATGAAGATCACTTCCGCACATCGCACCCCGAAATTCATGGCAAGCTATGCCTCCGGCGCACAGCGGCGTGGTATCAAAGTGATTATTGCCGGAGCAGGAGGAGCAGCGCATCTTCCCGGAATGTCTGCATCACATACTCCTCTTCCGGTGATCGGAGTGCCGATCAGAACAAAATCTCTTGATGGGATTGATTCGTTATTATCGATTGCTCAAATGCCAGGCGGAGTACCGGTAGCTACTGTTGCAATCGGAAGCGGGAAGAATGCAGGATTGCTGGCGGTGCAGATGCTGGCGATACATGACGCTTCGTTAATGAAAAAAATGATTGCTTACAAAAAGAAATTGGAAAAAGAATCGCTCGGGAAGAATAAGAAGTTGACGGGTGGAAGATAGTTGGTGAGAAGTTTTAAGTTTTAAGTTTTAAGTCATAGGTTATAAGTTATGAGTTATGAGTTATGAGTTTTGAGTAATGAATTGAATGATTCTATTGGATTGTGAACGGATAAAATCATTTTTTCCCGTACATAAACATCAACGGCCGCCATACACGCTTTGCCCACGATTGTTCGTTGTGCGATCCTTTTGAATCCAGCGTGTATTCCAGATCTTTCCCTTTTTTGAAGCCTTTCGATTTCAGGATTTCCACCATTCTTTTATAACCGCCGATCAACTCTTTTTCACGTCCGCCACAATCCAGATAGATTTTCACATGTTTCTTGTGCCCCGCATATTCACGCACTTCCTTCAGCGTTTTTTCGTCATCGAACCAAAAGGCGGATGAGACACAACCGGCCATGCTGAATACTTCAGGATGTTTCCAGACGAACAATAAGGAAGAAAGTCCACCGAGCGACGAACCGATAACACCGGTATGTTCTCTTCCCGGTTTTGTCCGGTAGGTGGAATCGATCAGCGGTTTCACGACGGCAATGACGAAATTCATGTAGGCAGTGCCAAGGTCCGTATCGGAATACTCCGGAAGCCGATCCGGAGAGTTATAGATGCCGACAATAATGATCTCTTCCATCTTCTTCATCTTGATCAGACTGTCTGCCACTTCGTCCACGCGCCAGTCATTTCCGGTAAATGCGGTGGAAGGATCAAAAATATTCTGACCGTCGTGCATATACAGGACGGGATAATTTTTCTTTGCGTTCTTTTCATACGATGGTGGAAGCCAAACGATAACATCCCTTGCATGATTGAGACCTTCGCCGCGGAGTTGGCGATGGTACTCCACTGTACCCCGAATGGTCTGTTCCGGTTTTTTAGGCAGGATAAAGCGTTTCCAAAATAAAGGGTGAAGAATCACTGCAGTGTCTTTCGTTACTTCTATGATCGTGTTGTTTGGAATTGAGCCACTGTCATATATCGCTTCGGATTCCCATGAGCCAGCCGTTATTTTGAATTCCAGAATAGTGCCGCTGTCAAACGCCGCCTCGAATCTCCAGAGTGAATCGTTCACCTTCTTAAGCGATGTTGTGGAAGGGTTCCAATTCCCCAGTTCGGGTTTGTTACCGGCGATAAAAACTGTTTTCTGCGAATCCAGTGCGCTATTCTGCAGTTCAACGGCAATCGTCACGTTCATCTTTTGTGCATTTCCAAGATGAACCAACAGCATCAGCAGTATTCCGGTTGTTCTCATAAGATTTTTGCTGTTATGACTCTGAAATGATAGGAAATTATTTCCCGTTATCCAAAAAATAAAAGTCCATTCTACAACAATGGACTTTCTTGTCCGTTACCTGACCATCACCTTCAATGTTTCAGCATTTAGAATTGTCCACGCATTTTGGCAATGGAGTTCCTCAGCAGACTATTTGCATATTTCGCGTTGTGAATACCTTCGCTTCCGTCATTTGCCACAAGAAAATAATTCCACAATGCCCCCGCCTTATTGGATGGCGAAATCACCAACGGTGCCGCCGTTGATGCTTTCACAGTCATCGTTAGTGTATCAAGCCAATGACGCTGAGACAATAATATTTTCAGCGTATCCAGATTCTTTCGTATCTCCGTGATTTTCCCGTTGTCATCGAACGTGGTCATCGGTGACGGATGACACGCAGGTATCACACATCCGGTGGTGAGATATTCAGTGCTTCCCTGATTGACTGTTGTCAGGTTCATCGTATGACCGCCGGAACTGTTATTTTGCCCTGTTGCCATGTGACATACTATGCAGCCGTCGCTTTTTATCTGCGAAGCGGATGTATGTGCTGATTGTATAATCGGAACAGGTCCGTTCTGCCATTCATATCCCCCTTTCCCCATCAACATTTGTGACTGCACTCCGTAATGTGAGAACCAGCGACTCGTCGTAATGACAATAGAATCGTTTGCTGCACTCGATTTCCCCGGATCAAGTTGACTCATAACCGCTCGAGGACGATGACATTTTGCACAAAGATTTCCTTTCCCGTAATCAAATGAAAAACGAGATACACCAATAAAATTGGAAAATAATAAGACAGGATCTGTGCGTCTCAGCGAAAAGTCCCCCTTCTTATGTGGTGAATGACACGCAAAACAACCAACCGGTGTTGTATTGATGTCTATCGTCAGCGGGAGTCCATTGATTTTTTGGAAAAATCCTTCAGTCGTATGACATTCGGTGCAAGAAATGCCAGGCTCAAAACCTATAGTACTTTCTGAATGTTTGGAGACTGACCATTGCCATTTCTTCTCAATAATTTGAAAGGAATCTTTATCTGGTGTATGACATTCGCTGCACAACAAATCCGGTTTGAACCCTTCAAAATATACTAATCCGTTTCCACCTGTCATTCGGAAACAGATCGGCGGCCCCCAAGTTCCATCAGTGGCTGATGATGCGATCTTTTGCGAAACCCATGATGTTAATGGCGTATAATTTGTATGCCATTGTGCCGGCAGCGTTCCATCGCCGGACGGTACAGCCGGTCGGTTTGAAAATGAGTTGTCGCAATATGTTATAAAAATATTCTTGCCGCTCGTACCGTTAACGCGCACAGTTCCGTTTATACCGTCCGAACCATCCGAGATCATTAATATCCACGATGTGTCGTTATAGATGTATAATCCGCTGTCATTGGTATTAAGATATACCCAGTTCAACACAGGATCTGCAGGAGGGACTACAAATGCACCGCGATACTCCACCACCATTCCGGTGGTATCGATCGGATGTCCTAGCGTTTCATCGTCCGTAGAATGTGTTCCTTTTTCGCATGATACAAAATGCAGTACAATTGCCAGTACTGTAGCATACAAGAATGGTTTAAGCCCGTGATGATTTTTCATAAAATTTTTTTTAAATAAAAAGAAATTTTGCAAGAAATAAATATCTTTTCATTCCATCTCCATAACAATTATTTATTTACCATACCCGCGAACCACAATTGCTCTTCCTGGTATTTCGCCCACAGCAATGATCGTTTTGTTGCGAAATGCTACACCATAAAAATTCGCTTGCTGCAATTGTGTCTGATTCCAATGGCTTTTCCATGTCATTCCGTTAAAGGTAATGATCTCACCGAACGATCCGGCAACAACCACAGAATTTACATTTTCACCTCTCACCCGATGAGTGTAATACGGGGTCAAGCCATTATGATATGACTTCCAAGGGGCCGAACTTAGGACATTCT
>JBAYJG010000157.1:0-7502 GCA_041665225.1 Bacteroidota bacterium | reverse complement strand
GAAGATGTTTCCAATAAAGAAGTGAAAGCCCGCATTCGCGAGATCCTTGTAGCGGAAGACAAGTCCAAGCCGCTGAGCGACGAAGATATCGCCGCCATCTTGAAGGAAAAAGGATTCAATATCGCCCGGCGTACGGTCGCAAAGTACCGCGAATCGATGATGATCCCTGTCGCCCGTCTGCGGCGTTCAATTTAAAATGAAAATCCCCGGACGCGCGCCCGGGGATTTCATTCCTGCTACTTCTTCAGCAGTAGTTTATAATCTCAATCTCATTCCCATGGTAAACGATCCCGTCCGGAAACTGTCCGGATTCGTCAGGATCGCAATACTCTGTGTTGCAAAATCAAGATCGAACGTGTTTGCAAGATGGATTCCGAAACCCAGCGACCAGGCGAACCGTTCACGGCCCCCCGCCAGGATTCCGGTTCGCAGCGGCAGCCAGCCCGCCAGCGGATCGAGTTCCATACCGATGGAATACTGTGCCAACGTTGTGTTACCTGCAACATTATTGAATCCCAGATGCAGGTCTGCAGCAACCAGCCATCGGAACGGAAAGTCCTCCAGAACATCGTCCATCTGCACTGCAACGCCGGCATGAAGCGCCGTCGGCAGGCTGTAGGAGAATCCTGTCGTATCGATTGTCTTTCCTTTGAATGCATCCTTCAATGAATCCTGTGCGCTCGCTTCGGCGATCCCGACAATGTTCAGATTGGCGCTGCCGATAATTGCTTTCGTCTGTTTATCCCACGTGATGGATCCGATATCCGTCACGCTGATGCCGACGCGGACCGTGTTGTAGAGAAGTCCGGACACACCGATATCGAATCCCATACCGGAGCCGACCGGTTCAGGAGAATCGGGATTCGGCGACGCAGTGAACTGCAGAAAATCGAAGTTCGCGTTCAGATTGATCAGATTGCCGTTTGCATCCGGTGTGGTATTAAACGGACTGTTCGAAATCGTAGAATTATATTTGTCCGTAACAATGTATCCGAGACCGATCAGATATTTCACTCCGACACCGACCGCAAGTTCGTCGATTTCCGGCGTATTGAACGGAAGTTTATATGCGGCGGAAAAATTCATTTCAGCCACCGATGATGCGTTAATGGCGGTTCCGCTCAAATTATAGATAGAGCCGTTCTGTTCCAATCCGTTCAGCAGGAATTTCATATATCCTTCCGGCAGATCCAGGTTCACCACGCTCTGCACGGATGGAACGAGTGCAAATCCGAAATCTCCGACTTGGAACGATAAGCCGATAGGAGAAGTCTCCATGGAGAACTGTGTCCGGGCAATACCGCCGGGAAAAAGCCCCAGGATCTCTTTCTTATCCGCATCGGAAAGTTCGCGGCCGACCGTTTCTTCCACTCCCGTTACAGGGTTGATCACTTTCGTGCCGGTGAAATAATCATTGTAGATCTTGTAATTAAACAGATCGCTGCCGACGGAAAAACCGAGCGGCACCAGATTGATGGTGACCGTGGCATTCCTGTCATCCAGTGCCAGATTGGCCGGATTCAATCCGACCGCATCCAGTCCGCGGGAAGAGGCGACAAATGCCCTTCCCATGGCGACGGTTTTCGGCGAATATTTGTCCCCTCCAGCGGTAAGTACGTTGACAACAACCATACTCACCAGGAGCACGACGTTGATCCCGGATACCGTTTTGAAGAACCGATTGCTGCTGTTCATAGTCTTCTCCGTAGTCGAATGGTTGTTATTTAAGTTTGTCATAATCCACCTTGAACTTGATGTTCGCGATCGTGACCACCTGAATGCTGTCGTCCCGTACGAACGCCAACGGTGTATTGCCGTTGTCGGCAGCCGTATGCATCTTAATCTCTACCGCATTAAATTTCGCCTCCGAGATCTTCTTCGCATCGTCCCCCGTCAGCATGATATCCCGGTATTCAATCTTCACCTGGTTATCCAGTGCGCCCGGCACACCAAGCGGAAGTTTTGTACTGTCCTTCGGGAATCGCATCACGGAATTTGTCAGCGTATCTGTGGACGGTTTCTTCGGATCAAGCGGATCTGCCTTGATCAGATTGGAGTAAACATCCAGTGCCACAGGGAAGGTGCTTGCGAGACTGAATCCGATGGTCCCTTCGACGATGGAACTTGTCATCGAGGTATCCACATTGCTTGCAATCTCCGCCGTATCGGCAAGATACAATCCGTTCACAATGCCGATCTTCAGCGGGAAGGAGAAGTCCAGCGACGTGAACACACTGTCGCCGTTTTTCACTTTGCCGATGCTGGAAGGGGATGAACTGGCATATTGATCTTTCGGTTCGATGATCGCTTGTCCTTCAATATTGAATTCTTCCGGAAATGCAAATTTGCCGTTCCGGACGAATTTTGCAAGGAACTGATCGATCGTCTTCCCGTTTGCATCCGGATTCGCCTTGTCAAAAATGATCTTCGCCGTATCGCCTGGGAATATCCGGTAAGCATCGGCATCATCAAGACTTGCATTGAGTCCGGTACCGCGTGGTGTCGTGAGTGAATCGGTAATAGCGCCGCCGCTCTTTGCCTTCACCACGAATTTCAAATCGGTCGGGAACAGGCTGTTCGTGAAGATCTTCAGGATGATCTGTGCGCCGTCGAATTTCACGCTGTCGGCACTGAAGTTGTCGTTCGATTGACCGATGCCCGCTGCCGTCGTCTCATTGATCTTGATTGTATTCGGCGGAATCTTCCCTTGTACCGAATCGACAATATATTCTGTCGTTCCCTGGGCATTCAATCCCGGTACGATCCTCACCTCCACCGAATCGGTCTTTTTAATGACTGCTTTCTGCAAAGATTGTACGAGTGTTTTAATATCCAGCGAGAAATGGATGCCGCTGGTCAAAGTATCGGAACTGACGCCGTCTTCCTTGCGCGCCTGCAGTTGGTAATCCTTCATCTTTACATTCATTCTGTAGAACTGTTTACCGCCGATGGTGATCGAATCGTTCGGTTGGTTCGTAACAGTGTCGATCAGTTTGAATGACTGTTGTGTTGTATGGTTGACAAACTCCCGCAGTTTGAATCCGACACGGACATCAAAGGGAATCTGATTGTTGATGATGATATCAAATTGACCGTCTTTGAAGTCCGCCGTCTTGATCTGGATTGAGTCGTCGATCTGCTGCACTGAGTCTTGAATTGAGGTCACAGGGACAACGAATTCCTGCAGCAGGCGCATCTTTGCTTCGGAAAGATTCGGGTTAGAGCCCGGTGTTCCATTTTTGGTAATCGAGATGACTGCCGAGATCGCGCCGTTATTCACGGTGGTACCGTTCAGGTCCACTGTTTGGAATGCGAATTTCATACCGAGAACGGAATTCATCCTTTTCCCGTTCAGCGATGCGGTTGCCGTCACGCTGCCGTTATTCTTCACCACCGTTCCGATTGGGAACGTGCCGATCACTTCCGACGGATTACTTGCATTCACAATCTCAACAGGCGATGGAAAATTGATATCAAAATTGAACGTATTGGCAACAGTGACAGACATGACCCCCTCTTCGTAGACCAGGTAGTCGTAGGAAGCACTGTCGCTGACAATAGTGGTGTCCTTATTAACGCTCTGTTCTCCGGCAATCCATGGTATTGCAGGAGGATCGACACCGGCAATCTCCTTAAACGAAAGATTGATCCCCGGCACCGTAACCGCAACGATCGGGATGAGTCCCAGTTGTCGAACAAATCCTGCGGAAACTGGTTTCATATTCGGAATACTGATCGGTTCCGGAGCGTTGTTGATGGACGCCGGTTTATAGACAAGTTCTCCGTCCACCGTGCTGAACTTGGCAGAGTCTTTCCGGATCATGTCGTCAAAAAAGTACGTCCGTTTGATCAATTGCACCGTCAGCTGTGTTGTCCATTTCGGCAACACAGGATCATTCGGTGCCTTGACACAATCATAGGAGAATGGCAATGTCATGACTAACAGCAGTGCCATTTTCCAATGTTTTGAGTTCAGAATAGAGATATTCATGAAGAATCCCCGGTTTGGTGAGAAGTGGAAGTGTTTTATCTTTAAATACTTTGCACTATTGAGTAACGACAACGGATACTGTTCATCCAATTGAAAGTAGTAAAGGTTCGCGTGAATGGACTGTGGTGCCGCTCACACATCAGTGAACTTTTTCTTTGGTAGGAATTTGAAAGCCGTACGGACTACCTGCTTCCTCCCCTTGAATTTTAATCTCGCCAAATTTCTCTTCATATTTGCTGATATTATCTTTCAGCGCCCCTAAGAGTAATTTTGCATGTTGCGGTGTCATAATAATGCGTGCATGCACCCGCGCCTTTGGCACTCCCGGAAGAATGCGAGTAAAGTCGGTGACAAATTCCGCCGGCGAATGTGTGATAATGGCCAGATTGGAATAAATTCCTTCGGCCTCTTTTTCTCCCAGTTCGATATTGATCTGTTGACCCTGCGGTGGTTGTTGATTACTCATGATTTCCCTTCAAAAAAAAGGCCATGATCATAGATCATGGCCGTACATAATACCTTATTTCAGATTTTCACGGATTGAATCTGCTTTCTTCATCGCCTCTTCACCCTTCTTTGAATCCCCTGTCCTTGCGTAAATCTGTACAAGCGCATCCCATACACGCAGGTTGTCCGGATTTTGACCGACAAATTTTTCCAGATACGGAATCGCCTGTTTATACCGTTCGATATATTGTTTTTCGACCGTCAGATCTTTATTTGCCTTTTTTGCCTGTTCCAGTTCGAAGTTGCCCCATTCAAGATAGACATTGCCAAGATCGAGTAGTGCATCGACAAACTGGGGATCGATCCTGAGTGCTGTCTGGAACGATTTCTCTGCCTCTTCGAAATTCTTATCAATAAGAGCAAACTTGCCGACGAAATAATGATCCATTTTGTTTTCAGGATCGAGTTTCAACCGTTCGCCGATAAAAACCATTGCCTCCTTCAGCCGTCCGGAGTTGATGAACGAATTGATCATGAGGTCGGTGATAACAGGATCGGTAGGATTAATTTCATACCCTTCTTTCAACACATCAATCGCTTTGCCGTAATTTTTCTGCGATTCCCGGGCTAACGTAGAGTCAATTGCCGGCATGTACGGTTTGCTATATGTGATTTTGGTAACCAACTCGTTCTCGATTGTAAGCACCAGGTTGTATTGCGGGTAATTCCATTCTTCAGCATCGGATTTCTTCGAGGATTTTCCTTTCCCGCCTTTTGCATCTGACGGTTTGGTCTTGGATGTCGGTGCTTTGATATCGATCAGAACGTTATCTGATTTCATCCCTTCATAAAATTGCTGAAGTGCATTCCAAGTCGACATAGTCTCTTTATTCTGCGCAATGAACTTATCCTTTAAATCGAAGGCTACGTCAAAATACTTGCGGCCAAGTGTCCGAGCGGCCTCGACAAATTTGTGTTTGTTGAGTGCTTCGCGGAAATACTTCTCCCCGTTATCATAATCGCCGAGTTTAAAGTATGCGGTACCGAGATTTACTGCAGACAGTAAGCTGTCCGGGACCAGATAATATGCCGTCTTGAACAATTCCATCGCCTTAACAAAATCTGCCGTATCGACCGCTGCATTGGAGACCTTCACTCCTTCGTTAATACTATTGATCCATCCCTGAAGGATGTAGGGCCTTGTGTCCGATTTAAATTTCGTCCCTACTTCATTGGCCTTATCCATTGCATCTTTCATACCGGCATAATTTTTCGTCTCATATCGTACCTTACCAAGCAGGAACCATGCTTCTTCATTCTTCGGATTTTTACTGAGTTCTTTCTGTAGTTGTCCCTCAGCTTTGGGATAATCCTTTGACGTGATAGCCATTTTGGCGGTGGTGAGTTCGGATGATGAGCATTGAAAGCCCATGAATGCCATCGATGCCGTAGTGATGGCAAGTATTGCATAGATGATAAATTTTCTCATTGGATCCTCTGTAGATGTGTATTCGGTGTCTGATTCTTTTCTAATTACGGTGGAAATATAGAGATTTTTCCCTTTAAATTCTCCACTTCTTTTTCTACTTTCTTACAGGAATATTTTTGAATATGTTCATTGCGGCGAAATAATTTGAAGATTGCTATGAGCACAATTTTTACACGGATCATTAACCGCGAAATTCCGTCCGAAATTCTTTATGAAACGGACAATGTCATCTCTATAATAGATATCATGCCGATCCACTACGGGCATGCGCTGATTCTTCCGAAGAAGGAATACAAGAATTTCCTTGAGGTGCCTGAAGAGGAACTGGCCGAACTGATGATTGTGACGCAGAAGGTGGCGAAATCGTTGGTGAAGACATTCAATCTTGAAGGATTCAATTTTTTTTCGAATAACGGCGAAATCGCCGGACAATCGGTATTCCATTTTCACATCCACGTTACACCGCGGTATGCAAACGACAATATCTCGTTTCATTTGAACCTGAAGAAATATTCCGAAGGACAAATGAAAAAAGTGGCTGAAAGCATCCGTAAGAACATACAGTAGGACGGACATCGCACTACGCATGCCCTTCCGCTGTTCACCTGACGACCGGTCCAACGGGCCCGGCCGATAACACAGAAGGAACAATACCATGGCTGAAAAAATCTCCATCCGTAACGGCGTTCTAACCGTTCCTGATCATCCCATTATCCCGTTCATCGAAGGCGACGGCACGGGCCGCGACATCTGGCGTGCGTCAGTGCGCGTATTCGACGCTGCCGTGGCAAAGGCATACGGCGGAAAGCGGAAGATCGAATGGAAGGAAGTGCTGGCGGGACAAAAATCATTCGACAAATTAAACACCTGGCTGCCGGACGAAACGATCACCGCGTTCAAGGAATATCTGGTCGGTATCAAAGGACCGCTGACAACCCCGATCGGCGGCGGCATCACATCGCTGAATGTCGCGCTGCGGCAGATGCTGGATCTGTATGTCTGTCTCCGTCCGGTGCAGTGGTTTAAAGGAGTACCCTCTCCCGTGAAACATCCGGAAAAAGTGGATATGGTGATCTTCCGCGAGAATACGGAAGATATCTACGCCGGCATTGAGTATGCGGGAGGATCTCCCGAAGCACAAAAAATGCTCGATTTTATCCAAAAGGAATTCCCAAAACATTTTGGGAAAATCCGTTTCAGCACCAAAGCCAAAGCGGAAGAGTACTGGGCTATGGTTGGGGCGAAAAATTTCCCGACTGATGTGAAGGTCGGCATCGGCATCAAGCCGGTCAGTTACTCCGGCAGCGTCCGGTTGATCCACAGCGCCATCAGCTACGCCATTAAGTATAACCGCAAGAGTGTCACCATCGTGCACAAAGGAAACATCATGAAATTCACGGAAGGAGGATTCCGTGAATGGGGATATCAAACGGCAAAGGAATTCTTCGGAGCAGTGGAGATCGACGGCGGACCGTGGTGCAGGATTCCGGAAGGAAAACCGGGAGCCGGCATCATCATTAAGGACGCCATTGCGGATATCACGCTGCAGCAGGTGCTCACCCGTCCGGAAGAGTT
>JBAYJG010000156.1:0-7533 GCA_041665225.1 Bacteroidota bacterium | reverse complement strand
CATAATACACATTGTCTCCGCCCGTGGACTGATCTGTTTCAACATACATCTTTGCATTTCTTCCTTTAAACAAAAACGCTTCCTTTTCCATTGCCTCAGGATTCACTTGCCGTAACGGCGTAAGGTCATCCAATATATAGAATCCGCGGCCGAACGTTGCGATCACCAGATCATTTTCCCGTTTTTGAATCTCGATATCCTTCATTGCGATTGTCGGTAATCCTGCAGTGAGTTGCGTCCAGATTTTGCCGCCGGTAGTGGAGAAAAACACTCCGAACTCCGTGCCGACAAAAAGCAGGTTCGGATTGACATGATCTTCTGCAAATGATTTTACCGAACCGTTCGGAGGAAGATTATTCGCAATAGATTTCCACGATTTTCCTTTATCTTCACTTTTCAAAATGTATGGAGTAAAATCCCCTTGCTGGTGATTGTCGAACGCTGCATAGACGACATTCTCATTATGCTGCGACGCAAACAGTTTTGTTACATACGACAATTCCGGAACACCAGAAATCTTCTCCACTTTTCTCCACTGTTTGCCGCCGTCTTCTGTTATCTGGATCAATCCGTCATCAGTCCCGGCGTAGATCAGATTTTCTTTTTTGGGTGATTCGGATATCTGAGAAAGATTTCCCCACGCTGCAGTATTGCCATGCCTGTTAATGGCATCGATGCTCCACAATTTTCCCATCATCGGAATCGTATTGCGGTCTTTCTGGCGCGAGAGATCATCGCTTACTGGTTTCCAGGAAGCGCCACGGTCGTCACTGCGAAAGAGTTTGTTCGCTCCAAAATATAACCGGGAAGAGGAATGTGGCGAAATGATCAACGGTGAATCCCAGTTCCAGCGAAGTCCTGGTTCGCCTTGTTCTTCGATCGGCTGGATCCACAATACTTCCCCTGTTCGTTTATCGTACCGGGCAATTCCTCCGTACTGATATTGAGAGTAGATGATATTTGGATCGGTCGGATCGATCTGCGATTTGAATCCGTCCCCACCGATGGTAAAGAACCAGTCATTATTATGAATCCCGTTTGCACTGATTGTCCGTGACGGACCTCCAATCGTCGCATTGTCCTGTGTGCCGCCGTACATGTAGTAAAACGGTTCGGAATTGTCGACCGTGACATGATAGAATTGAATCGTCGGCAAATTATTGATGAAGCGCCATGTCTTGTTATTATCCTGCGATTCATAGAGTCCGCCATCGGTGCCGAGCAGCATATAGTCCGGATCTTTCGGATCGACCCAGATTGCATGGTAATCGACATGAACATTTTTTGCTCCGATGCGCGACAATGTCTTCCCTGCGTCTTCCGAATAATACATAATCGTGCCGGTCGCATAGATCTTGTTCACATCAACTGGATCACAGAAGATCTTGCCGTAGTACATCGGCACATCGATATAGGAATTCCGTTTCTCCCATGTAGCCCCGCGGTCAACAGAACGGAAAATTCCGCCTCCGTCCCCTTGAGCTTCAATATAGGCGAAGAGGATATCGGGATTCACGGGCGAAATCGCCAGTCCGATCCTGCCGAGATCGCCCGTAGGAATGCCGCTGGTTAATTTTTTCCAGGTTGCGCCACCGTCGGTCGATTTTTGGATGGATCCTTCCGGTCCCCCGTCGATCATCGACCAAAAATGTCTGCGGCGCTGATAGGTGGCCGCATAGAGAACATCCGGATTACGGGGATCAAGAACGATGTCGGCAACACCAGTATGTTCGCTCGGCTTCAGTATATTCTTCCACGTCGTTCCTGCATCGGTGGATTTGTACAGACCGCGATCGCCCCCTTCCTTCCATAACGGTCCCTGCGCAGCAGCATACATTATTTTTGTATCACGCGGATCAAACACAATTGCGGCAATATGTTCCGATTTCTCCAATCCCATTTTCTTCCACGATTTTCCGTCATCTTCGGATTTGTAGATTCCGTCACCGTATCCGACACTGCGCTGGCTGTTCAATTCTCCGGTACCGACCCAAACCTCATGAGGATTTGTCGGATTCAATGCGACACTTCCTATGGAATACGATCCTTCATTCTCGAAGGCACATTCCCACGTCGTTCCACCATTGGTTGTTTTCCATACTCCGCCGGATGCCACGCCGACATAATACGTACTGCGATGTTCAGGGTGCACAGCAAAGGCGATAATTCTTCCGCCGACGAGTGCCGGTCCGACCGAACGGAATTTCAACCCGCCGAATGTAGAAGATTTCAACGTGTCGGATTTTTGAGCAACTGTTAGCGAAAGGATGGCAAGGAGAAGGAGAATGATTTTTTTCATGTGGCGCTCCGCAATAAGAATTGAATTGTGTGCGAGAAAGTAAGAAAAGATAGGTTGAGAGTCGATAGGAACAATCCAATTGGTTGAGGATTGTAATACTCTTATACTGAGAGTGTTATGGTCACTTCAATTTCGACAATCCCAGCACAATTGCACCGTATGCCGGTGATGCCGCGGGTTGGGCAATCTCGATAACGGGAAAATTTTCATCCAGATAAGCAGTTAACATTCGGGAAAGAATTGTATCGTTAGCGATCAGTCCGCCGATGAACGCTACGCGGATCTTCTCTTTCACTTTTTTGGAAGATGCGGATGAAAGATGTTCCGCTGCCACCTGAATGTGCCACGCCAATTCGATGACTGCATTTTCAACAATAGCCCTGCATACTGTATCCTTTTTTTCCGCTGCTCTCAATACCAAGGGCGCTATGGATGCCACATCAAACGAGTTTTGATAAACACTCTGAATAATTTCCGTCTGGCCGGACAGTCCAAACTGTTTTGCAATCATTGAGGAAAGTACAGTTTTTTCGCCGCGGCCGTCCAGCTGCCGTGCAACTGCGGTCAGTCCCATTCGACCGAGTGCATAACCGCTCCCTTCATCTCCCAGCACTCTTCCCCAGCCGCCTACACGATGAATTGTTCCTCGTGCATCTTTGGCAAAAGCGATCGATCCGGTACCGGCGATCAGGATAATCCCCATTCCACCTTTGAACGATCCTTCGAGCGCAATCCGTGCATCACTATCGATGACGATATTTTTCAAAACCATTTTTTTTGCTGCAGTACACTTTTTCAATCCCGCCGCCATCCGTTTCTGATCTTCACTTCTTCCAGCGCCGGCTAATCCGCACACAACGGAAGCAACATTCTTCACGGTACATTCTACTGAATCGCAACACATATCGATAAGTGCAACGATCGTCTCCGCCGCTTTTTCTATTCCAATAATTTGAAAATTCGACGGTCCTGCAAAATGTTCCGCAATGATCGTTCCCTTTCGGTCTGCGATCATCGCATGCGTTTTCGATCCTCCGCCGTCTATTCCAATGATATATGTTCCTTTTGTCATGCCGTAATGTATTATTGCGATCTCTTTTTTCCAAATGTGGGATCAATCTTCACCAACATAGCAACAATAAATCCCGGAATAGTTGATGCCATAACCCAGACAAAAAAGTGCTGGTATCCGATCATATCCTGCAGCGCGCCGCTGAACATTCCCGGAAGCATCATACCCAGCGCCATGAATCCGGTGCAAATGGCATAATGCGCTGTTTTATAGGGGCCGTCGGAAATCATTACCATGAACATCATGTACGCTGTAAAACCAAATCCGTAGCCAAACTGTTCGATGCCGACTGCTGTGCAGATCAGGACAAAATTGTCTGGCTGGATGTATGAAAGATAAACGAAGACAGCATCTGGCAAATGTATGGCAATCACCATCACCCACAGCCAGTAGCGGAGTCCCCGTTTGGAAATGAGATACCCGCCGAGGAGTCCGCCGAGCGTCAAAGCAATCACTCCGACAGTGCCGTATGCAATTCCCACTTCACTCGTCGTCAACCCTAATCCGCCGTCACTTCGAGCGTCGAGCAGAAACGGAGTGACGAGTTTTACCAGTTGCGCTTCTGCAAAACGATACAACAGCAGGAAACTTAGGACGACCACAATCTCCTTCTTCTTGAAGAACGTCCCAAACGTTTTGAAAAATTCTTTCAGGACCGATGAAGCTGAGACTTCTTGCACTGCGGATCTGTCGCTATCAGGGAACGGCAGGACAAAATGATGATAGATCGCAATCGAAAGAAACATGCCTGCAATAATGAAAAACGTTATCGACCATGCAGTCGGAAGCGATCCGGTAGAAGTTTCCAAATAGCCGGCGAGATACACCAGCAATCCCTGACCGGTAATCATGGCGATGCGGTAAAATGTGCTTCGCACACCCACAAACGCCGCCTGCTGATGTTGTTCCAGTGCCAGCATGTAAAATCCGTCCGCTGCAATATCGTGCGTTGCGGAACTGAACGCCATCAGCCAGAAAATTGCGAGAGACCATTGAAAAAATGAATCCAGCGGAATTGTGAATGCTGCGGCTGCAAGCGACGCACCGATGATCATCTGTAACAGCACGATCCAGAACCGTTTCGTTCTAAAAATTTCGATCAGCGGACTCCACAGCGGCTTGATCACCCACGGCAAATACAGCCAGCTGGTATAGTACGCGATATCTGTATTGGATATCCCCAGCTTCTTGTACATGATCACGGAAATGGTCATGACAACAACATACGGTATCCCCTGGCCAAAGTAGAGGGTCGGAATCCATGACCAAGGATTTCGGATAGATGGTTTTGTTGTTGTCATAATAATTCCACTGATCAGTATAATTTCCGGAGTTCTACATTCCGGAAATAGTGCAGAACGATCTCTTCTGCACTGAATCCTGAAACAGCCATCACGGCTGCTCCAATCTGACACAATCCTACTCCATGACCCCATCCTGCGCCGCGTAAAATGAATGCATCATCCTTTTTCTGCACGACGAACGCAGAACTATAGAGATGTGACGGTGAAAGCCATCGGCGGATCTCCAATTCCTTTCCAACGATCAATGTCCGTTTTGTCCCAATAATTTTCAGCCGGGTGATCCTTCCAGAAGGTCCACGATGGACCGGAACAAGCTCCTGTACTGTGCCGAAATCGATCCCGGATTTTTTATTGATAATATCAGATAATTCCTGAATGGTATAGTTCACCGTCCACCGGAAAAAATCGGTGGTTTCCTGATCGAATGATGGAAGGATCTGCTGCAATATTTCTCCGTCTGAAGTATTGCAAAACGCTTCAGGAGATGAAAGAATCCATTGTTCCGATCCTGCTTGAGAGGAGAGAGGTGCATAGTGATTCTGTCTTGAACAAGGAACCGGCATCAAATACGGTACCGGCGTTTCCGCCCACGTCGTATGGAATGGTTCTGAAAGTCCACCGCACGATTTGGAAAACCGTGCGTCACAAATTTCACCGTCATACACAAGAAATGTTCCCCGTGTCTGCAGGATGGCATCCGTTGCTGACCGAGAGACATCCTTGGTAATACCTTGATACCGCTGACAGTGATCATCCGCACACACATCGAACAGTTCGTGATCCTCACGGTCATAATATCGGATCAGTTCGGTTTCTGTAGTAATCGTTCGTTGCGATGGAATCCCCAGGTTCGAAAACTTCTTTTTCATTTCCAGCATCGCTACCAGCCAGCTGCGTGAAGTGATTGCATGTGCTTTCAGTAATTCCATCGGCGCCGAGGCGCTCATCTCCGAAGAAATAACGCTGACAAGATACTCTTCAACTGGAATGACATTAACAGCCGTAATTCCGTTTCTGGTCGCAAGTAACCGCAAGGATCCCTGGAACGTCTGATCTTCCTTTCGTTCCCAGTGAAATTGGAGCCCAATCGTCACTTCGTGCAGAGTGAATTCCCCGCCGTTCAAGGGAGAAAAAACGATCTCTTTCCCTCGCAACAGTTCGATCTCCTTTCCTCCGTAGAGGATGACCTCACCGTTTTTTATTGCAGCGGAAAATGCACCAGTGACAATAACATCCTGGGCGATCCGGTATTTTTGGCGGAGCTCTCCGGAGATCCGTTCAGACCGTTGGATGATGCC
The DNA here is from genome assembly GCA_041665225.1 of Bacteroidota bacterium. Classification (GTDB taxonomy): domain Bacteria; phylum Bacteroidota; class Ignavibacteria; order UBA10030; family UBA8401; genus UBA8401. Next base: position 1,560 of record JBAYJG010000156.1, on the reverse strand, counting down.
GACAGCAATGACTGGTTCGGAAGAGATCATACTGCTTCTAAGATTGAAATAAGTGTTTCATGCTGAATAGATACTTCAGCATAAATCGACGTGATCATCGCCGCATCCACCGTCCGGAAATCCTTTTCCATCGGAGTGACGACAAGTCCGCCGATATCAACGGCAGCCGGACTGATGACAACTCGCTCTTCGCCGATCTTAAAATATACTTCCGGCCTATGTTTCCTGCGCGGGAAAATAATGAGACGCCACGTTCCGTTCGAAAATGAACCTATCACGTTCATCATCGGTTCTTCATTTGTTTGCAAGATTTTTCGCATCGTTGACGACAAACGAAGAAATGCCATTTCCATCTGCTGCTCACTATTCCCTTCAAGCACTATCACGCTGCGGCCGTATTGTTCTCTAGTAAAGCATGTAACTCCGCCAGATATCTTCACGAATCGCAATCTATCCCCTATCTCACTTTCAACAGGTATTGATCCTGTTGGCGCCGCCTGGAAGTGCATATGATCCGGAGCCGATGCACCGCAGGCAGGGCCATTATAAAAAACGGAATAGGCCGGAGACAAATCCTTTGTCAGGAATAACAATGACAAAATCTGTTCTTCAATCGATTGCGGAATGTGTTCGACATAGGAAATAGTGAAGTGTTCTTTAAAGACCGGCATGGGATTGCAGAGAAGAAGGAATTTTTCCCGATAGACGATCCCGACTTGTTCTGAAGGAAGATTCTCCAGACATAAAAAACATCTTCTTGCTTTAATTGACGCTGCATCAACAATTGCAGTAGTACTGACTATGCGCTGTGGATTAAACTGCAACCGGACGGCGAATGTACCGCAATCCAGCTCTTTCGTACGGATATGACGCAGCGCAGCGAGACCGTCCGCCAGCATGGGCCATTGACGTTGCTGTTCCGTATACAAGAGCAGTGAAAGTTCGTGGAGAGATCGTTGACGATTTTCAGGGTATTGCGCGAAGGTTTTTTGAGATAGCATCAGGAATACTATTTGATATCGCGGAATCCGACCAGGTGCAGCACGGTGGATTTTCCCATCTGGAACGGAGACTGTTCAACGAAAGAAAAACCGAGTTTCTTGTACCATTCCAGCGACGGCAGGTTTTGCTGCATAACGCCGAGCCAGATCTGATTGAATGACTTCTCCTGCGCTTTCCGTTCGACTATCTTTAACAGCTCCGTACCGATCCCCTGTCCCTGGAATTCGGGCAGCACATACAGCGATTCAAGATAACAGCGGTGCTGTTCCATATCGACTTTCATCCGTGCATATCCGATGATATGACTTTTTATTTCAGCCACGAAACCTGTGCTCAGTTCATCATCGAACATTTGAGCGAAATTGATTTCGGAATAATAATTGTTGAAATACCACTGGATGTCCGTGATCGGAATGAAATCCGCATACGACGCAAGCCATGTATTAAAAAGTACTTTCTGGATGTCATTCGTATCGTCCAGAGTCCATTCTCGATATGTAGTATGCACTGACATTTAAAAAACGATCGTGGTGTCCTTGGTTGTAGTTGGCGTTTGAT
>JBAYJG010000155.1:0-7544 GCA_041665225.1 Bacteroidota bacterium | reverse complement strand
GTATTGGTTAAACCCATATATCCTGTTGTAGAGACTCATAAATTCTGTGGTATCAATAAACCCATATATGTCTCTGTATATAATAACCCCGTAGATGAAAAGATTTTTTTTGCCACTAACGACATTCTTAATCAGCTCGTAGGAATAAGAAGTATCTATTGGAAATTCAATTTGGAAGGATTCTCCGGGAGACAAAACCTTGCCCCACGAATTAATCCTTTTCAATGTTTTGGGTTTCGGCAATTCATTGGAAAAGAAAAGCTTGCCGTAGCAAAACAGACTATCCGCGGGAGTTTTACCAAAATTTTTAACATTAACATATATACCGCCGCCCCGCAATATTTCTCGATACGAAATAAACGGATCATCCTTATTAGTGTTTGGTTGAGCAATCAATCCAACCCAAGCCCGATTGTCAATTCTGGATGTTTGTTCAAAGAGTTCTACGCTCTTTTTAGCGGCTATCGTTGCGTCTCTTGCGTCGCCAGCTTGTTTAACGGTCATGTTATACAATCCAGCGGTGTAGAACGTCAAAGCCGCGGTAAAAATAACTATCAACCAGTTACGAGTAATTTTACTCCAAAGTGGCTCATCTCTTTTTTGGGTATTTGTTTCATCGTTATGAGCTTCTCCTGTATTGCAAACGGCATTGGAAACTATCGTCTTCGATGGTATTGGCGGATTGGACTTGGGTTTCTTGGGCTTCTGTTTTTCTGGATTAGCCATTTAATTAGCAAATTTATGGTGCAACAAGATATTATGAATTTTTTGTAAGGTCTTTATACATCAACCGTCCATCAATATGATTCAACATCAATCGAAATCTTTCAGTGTCGGCAATATGCTTAGAATTGAATCTAAACTCAAATTCATCAACATATTTATCTAAATGCTTAGGGCTAACTTGATGATAGATGCCATAAATACCGCGTTTCAACAAAGCCCAAAAGGACTCAATGGAATTGGTGTGAACCCTGCCTCTTACATACTCTTTCCGTTGATGATTGATAGTATGATGATGCAAAAAATCAACGCTAAGATCGGTATAGGAATTCATTTCATCGGTCATAATTGTAGAATCTGGATGAACCCGAGATTTCAAAATACCATCAAGGGTATTTCTGCTAACGCTGTCAACCTTTTGGGCAACAACAATACCGCCGCGCTGACGGATACCAAAAACAGCAGTTTTCGTTTTAAGACTTCTGCCGTGATTGTTTTTCGTTCGCTTGTTCGCGTGTTTGTTCTTTTCTTCACCGCCAATGTAGGTTTCATCGGCTTCAATCGTTCCGGTAAGAGGTTTTTCAAAGGACTTCGTTCTAACGGCATGGCGGATTCTGTGAAGCATAAACCAAGCGGTTTTCTGGGTTACGCCAATATCTCTACCAAGCTGAACGGACGAAATACCCTTTTTGTGGGCGGTCAAAAGGTAGATAGCCATAAACCAAGTCTGCAATGGAAGGGCAGAATCTTCGAAGATCGTTCCAATGCGAACGGAAAATTGTTTCCGGCAGTCAGCACACTTAAGAAGTTTACCGCCTTGGACTTTATAGATTTTACGGAAAGAACCACAATGAACGCAAACGGGTGTTTTGCCCCATCGGGATTCAGCCAAGAAGTTACGGCAAGTGATTTCGTCGGGAAAGTGCTTTACAACGTCAAGAATGTTTTTGAATTCAGCTTTCATAGTAGACCGTCCTTTCGTCTACTACAATGTAAATAATTACAATGGTATTGTCAAGTATATAATTCCCTTTTACTTTGTGACCGTGCTAATAGAGCAAATAGGTGTTGAATTTCAGCGACAATCACGTCCGGGACACCGTCATAATGCTTGGATTGCAGTCGCATATCGCATATTTCATTCACGTAATCCACTGCAACAAACTTTCCTTCTTTTGTCAGCGTAATTTCGGATGAGAAGAATTCCAGCCGGCAGATCCTATGTATGGAAAGGATCATAGAGTGCAGTTTTTGCAACTTGAACTTGCGTTCTTCCTGTTTCGTCAATACGCGATACACGTGCGTGTGGTGGTCCCACCAGCAGATGATTGTTGCTCCGAAAGCATAGAATACACGGAACCATGCGATGTTTCCATCGAACTTTGCCGGATAGATAGTTTCCTGGAGCAGATAGGTGTCGTTCTTGTGATGTTGCCGGGTCTCGAGAATCTCTTTTAGTGTTTCGGCCCCCACGACAACTCCCAATCCGCCGCCGGTGGTATTTGCCGGCTTGATAATAAATGGCCTGCCAAGGTGTGCAAGTTCGGTGAGACTTAATTCAACTTCATGTTTCTGATTATAGGGCGAGATGATGATGGTGTAGGGTACATGGATCCCCGCACCCATCAATGCCAGATGCATGTTGGCCTTGTTCTTCGCATACTCGACACGTTCATAGCTGTTGAAGATGAATGCTTTGCTCCTTGCTATCAGCTTTGCTAAAGGGAGGAAATTTTCATCGGAATCGGATGCCCTGTCCAAAAATATCCTGAAAGCAATCTTTTTCGTGCGAACCAGCCGGGTGATTGCCTCGATATTATGAGGTTCAATGCGAAAGGTGGAAAGCCCGAGTGTCGTACATTCATTTTCGAGACCGTAAATGAAATCCCGGTCATATTCCCAGTCCCATGCTAATCCAATATCAAAGATCTCAGCCATAGTGTGGTTTATCCCATAAGCGATTTCGGATCCCGATGGGTCGTTTCGATCGTTGAACTGATGAATCGCGTCGTACGAGTGCTGACGAGATTATAGACCGGGCAGTTGAAAATGCGCAGGAAGATCCTTTCCATGAATAGATGCAATATAAAAAATAGAAGGATTCTTTTCACTTTTATTTTTATCTTACATCCCAATGGGAATTACCAAAAAGAACATCGCGGTCATCTTCGGGACACGTCCGGACACGATTAAGCTCGCTCCCGTCATTCAGGAACTGCAGCGGTACGAAAAATTCTTTTCTTTATGTCAAATCACCACTGCCCAGCACCGTGAGATGCTGGATGATGTTCTTTCTGTTTTTTCTATGAAACCGCAGTACGACCTGAATGTCATGGGTCTTCGGCAATCCCTTTCAACGCTTGCCCAGCATATTCTGGAAAAACTGGATTATGTATTGGCGATGGAAAATCCCGATCTTGTCATCGTGCAGGGAGATACGGCGACAACATTTGTTTCCAGTCTTGCAGCCTTTCACCGGAAAATTCCTATCGCACACGTCGAAGCCGGATTGCGTACGATGGATAAAATGCTGCCGTTCCCGGAAGAGACCTATCGTCGGCTGACCTCCCATGTTGCGGACCTCCATTTCACGCCAACGCCGACCGCCACAAAAGCGTTGATCAAAGAAGGGATTCCGAAACAGTCCATTATCTGCACCGGGAATACCGTGATTGATGCCTTGCAGCGCACGGTCCGTCCGAATTATGAATTCAGCTCCAAACATGCGAAAGAGGTTCTTGCACAGAATAAGAGGTTTGTCGTTGTAACGACACACCGACGGGAAAATCTTGGGGAACCAATGTTGAGAATTTGCGAAGCGTTACGGGAGGTTGCTGTGCGACATCCTGAAACAAACTTTGTCTTTCCGGTTCATTTGAATCCTGCTGTTCGTGACACGGTGTATACCATTTTAAAAGATATTGCCAATGTCATGTTGATGGAGCCGCTGAACTATTCTGATTTCATCAATCTTCTGGCATGTTCCTATGCTGTGATTACTGATTCCGGGGGACTGCAGGAAGAAGCGCCGGCACTCGGCAAACCGGTACTGGTGATGCGCGACGTAACGGAGCGGCCGGAAGCAGTGCGCTATGGAACAGTAAAACTGATCGGAACCGAAAAGGAATCTATTATCACCAATACGCACACACTGCTCAGTAATACAAAGGTATATCGATCGATGGCTACGGCAGTTAATCCATACGGTGACGGGAAAGCATCTGAACGTATTGTCGCAACATTGATGAACCGGTACGGATATTCTAAACAGAAGGTAAAAGGATTTGTCCCAAAAGCGCCGTAGAAATATTTTCGTTTGATGCTGGATGGGTAGGATCGCATCCAACGATTAACGGTCGGTTACGGTGAGGATTTTGTTTTCAGGTATCGATAGATCTCTACCTGCGATTCGAACGGTTTTTGGTCATCCGCTTTTCTATATACATTCTTCAACTGTTTTTCGATCACCCTTGCCTTTACTGTGTCTTTCAATTGCAGATAGAGAATATCCCGGATCGTTCGCTTAATTGTTTCATCATAAATGGGGAAGGCCACTTCTACCCGCCGATTGAGATTCCGCATCATCCAATCCGCTGACGAGAGATACATGATTTCATTCCCGGCGTTATGGAACAAATACACCCGTGAATGTTCCAGGAACCGTCCCACGATACTGATAGCCGAAATATTCCTGCTGAATGATTTCTCTCCCGGCACCAGACAGCAGATACCCCGTGCGACGATTGAAACCTTCACTCCCGCTTCACTTGCGTTGTAGAGTTTTTGGATCATCTGCCGGTCTTCCAGAGAATTCACTTTCAGAATGATTGACGCGGGTAATCCGTTTTTAGCATTTTCGATCTCCTGGTCTATGCATTCCGTTAATGTTGACCGCAGTGTGAACGGCGCAACCAGCAGATGGCGGGTTTTCATCGTATTCGTTTTCTTATTGAGATATTGGAATGCTTCGAACATCTCGTTGGTCAGCCGGAGATCGGATGTAAAAAGGCCATAATCGCAGTACACAGTTGCAGTTTTTTCGTTGAAATTTCCTGTACTCAAGTATCCGTACCGCCGTTTCACGGTCCCTTCCGTGCGGCTGATGAGCAGCAGTTTGGCGTGGACTTTCAGTTTTGGTATTGTGAACAGGACTTTCACTTTGGCACGCCGGAGTTCTTCTGCCCAATAGATGTTTGATTCCTCATCGAAGCGCGCGGTAAGTTCGACAAATGCAGTTACTTGTTTTCCTTTGTTTGCGGCATCGATCAATACGGAGATGATTCTGGACTGGGATGCAATGCGATACAGCGTAATCCGGATCTGGTTTACTGCGGGATCATTCGCTGCCTGTTCGAGCAGCCGAAGGACTGGTTCGTAGGAGTGATATGGATAATGCAGCAGCCAATCCTTTTCGGACATCGCTGCGAACATGGAGGGATACATATCCAATGCCGGCACCGGCAGCGGGGGCAGCGGTTCGTACACCGGCAAGCGTTGTTCAGGATTTGGAAAGGTGAAGAAATCGCTGAAGTTATGGTAGCGGCCTCCCGGAATCATCTCTTTTTCCGAAAGTTTCAACGCCTGCTTCATCACGTTCTGAAACTCTTGCGGCATTGTCGCATCGAATAGGAAACGCGAAGGAGCGCCGGTCTTTCTGGTCTTGACCGCTTTACGCAGTATCTCGACAAAATCACCGTTCAGTTCATCTTCGAAATACAATTCCGCATCCCGGGTCAGCTTAATGCCGTAGGATGCTATGACCTCGTGTGCGGGGAAGATGAAGGAAAGGTTTTTTCGGATGACATCATCCAGAAAGATGATGAAATATTTCTTGTCAAGCTTCGGCAGTTCGATGAAACGTGGGAACTGGGATGTCGGCAGTTCCACGATCGCATATTCAATTTTTGCGGGGACCGCATCGCGCAGTTTCAGTTGTACCACAAGATACAACTGACGGTTTTGCAAGAACAGATCGTTCCTGTTCTTTTGCAGAAACGTCGTTTTGATATGTTGCAGGATATTCTCTTTGAAGTACTGTTGCAGGTACTTATGCTGCGATGTACGAAGCTCTTTTTCAGTGATTAAAAAAACACCGTGTGCTCGCATTTCCTTCAGAAGCTGGTTCCGGAAGATGCTGCCGTACTCTTCCTGCTGTTTTTTCACTGTCCGGTGGATCTGATCGAGCAGTTCGTCCGGATCGATATCGTATTTTTTCTTTGCTTTCTTTTTAAATCGTACCAATGACCTGATGGAGGCGACACGGACACGAAAGAATTCGTCCGAATTGGAGGAGTAGATAGCGAGGAACTTCAGCCGTTCGTAGAGGGGATTCCTTAGATCCTTAGCTTCCTGCAGAACGCGGTAATTGAATGCCAGCCAGCTGATTTCGCGATTGTTATATTTCTTCGCGTCCGTGGCGACCGATTCGGAAAAGAACTTAAAGATATCAAATGATGAAAAGTCCATACCGCAAGATAGAAAAAAAATTGCCGAACAGCAGTTCGGCAAAAAAGGTTAATCATTCCTTAATATGGATCATTTGTTCTTTTTTAATGCCAGCGTTCTTGCAAGGTTTTTTTTCGATTCCAGCGTTTTTAACCGCATTTGAAGTGCTTTCAGGTTACGATTCCGGCTTGCCGTGTACTGTTTGATCGCATACGTCGTATGATAATGATGTCCTTGAAAGAAGGAGACACTTTGTTTAATCCACTCGTCTTCGGGAAGCGATTTTCCGGACATGCTTTCGATCTCAGCCCGCAACATCTCTCCTCTGGTATTGCTGTCTTTCTTCCCAAGCAGAAGAAGATCTGCATCGCACATAATCTTTTCCAGATCGGTCTTCGGCTGCTGCGGCACCTTGGTAGCACGGATGCATCCGACGATCTTTTTGATCTTTGCTTCAGGGTACCTATGGGATCGCAGGAATTCTGTTGCGATGACGACACTCCGTTCTTCGTGCTCGACCGGAGAGTAAAGATATCCGGTATCATGAAACCATGCTGAGAGCAGAACAATCTCTTTGTTGACCTGATTGACCTTCATGGCAGCGGAGATCTCTTTTACATGCTCAACGACTTCCAGGGTGTGGTCAAAGTTATGATAGAGTGCGGCAATGGTACTTTTGCGGTCGAACAGATGATTGACATACTTGCTGGCGGAAAGTAAGATATTCTTGGTAATGCTCATGTGATAACATCCAATATGCTGGCAGAAGAATACGCTTCGTGAAAGTACAATAAGACTGCCACAGAGTCAACTGAATCACCGTCTCGTCCAGAGGGAAATGTGATAACAGTCTCACTCGTAATCACACTAAAAGCTCTGTGATTTTCACTCGAAATTTCGCCGAGATAAGCATATATTACGTCATGCAGAATACAAATCGCTCATTGCATTCACTCGCGTCGAGCCATTATGAAAATTTCCCGGTCGGTTCCCGGTTGATTCCTGCACGCTATCGTGAAGCGATCCATCTTATCTATGCGTTTGCCAGGACGGCAGACGATCTGGCCGACGAAGGTGGAACGAGCACGGAAGAGCGGATTGCAGGGATCGATACTTGGCAGCAGCTTCTGCATGATGCAGTACAGGGGAGAGCGGTAGATGCATTCTTTGCTGACCTTGCTGCTGCAATACAGCGGCATCATCTTTCTGTTCAACAGTTCGATGATCTATTGATTGCATTTCGAAAAGATGCATCGGATCCTCTCTATGCGACATTTGAAGAAGTGCTTGACTATTGCACCTATTCCGCAAATCCGGTTGGCAGACTGCTATTACAAATCTTTGAAAATTCTAATGAAAAAACGGTCCCGCTTTCG
>JBAYJG010000154.1:0-7598 GCA_041665225.1 Bacteroidota bacterium | reverse complement strand
GGAGTATTCTTTTCGGGCGTCGTGAAACAGAGTGATCTTCACGCTTTGGATCTCGACCGGATAGCGATCGGCATCCTTCACGAGAATCATGATCGGATACGGTTTATCGGGATCCAACCGGTGCGGTCCGTCGACAATGATTTCCGGTTCGGACTTCTTATAGAGGCTGAAAAAGTATTTGAAACGGTAATGGGTCTCTGCGTACAGAAAAAAAGGGAAAACGATCATTATGATATGTTCTTCAGTAAGTGGTCAATGCGTTGTTGTAATAGTGTATGATCGTTCAGGAGCTGCGGAAATCCGGTATAGGCATTGAACTGTCCGACTGCCCTCTGCAGGGAAAACCCGCTTTGCGGTTCCGAATAACAGATCTTTTCAGCCTTCAGCCGATTCGCAAGATATTCTTGTTCTGTCTGCTGCGGCGTAGGGACAAAAATAGCATTTGCGCCGAGAAAAGACAAATCCATGATCGTGCTGTACCCCGGGCGGGAGATGATGATATGTGACGACGCGATCGCTTCGGATAATTCATCGGAAGTCAGTGCGCTGACAAGCGTCAGTGTATCGGAGAGTTTCATTTTCAACGCACGTTCCGGTGTGCCGCGCACAACGAGCGCACGCATGGTCGATTCTTTTAGTTGATCGACAATCATCGACTCGAACACCGTCCGCTGCGGTTCCGGTCCGGATAAGATCACCAGGACATCAAGCTCTTTATTGAATCTGGTGATCTTTTTCAACCGGGAGAGCGGACCGATGTAGTACGCATTATCTGGAACTGCAGTATTGTGTGATAAAATTCCGCTGAGTGTTGTACCTGTTTCCACGTCTGGGATCCAAATTTCTGAAAATGGTTTCAAGAACCGGTGCTGGGCAGCATCCACTATCCCTTGTCCCCATACTAAAAATTTCGAGAGAAGGATCCGTATTTGATGAGTCATAAAAATAGAAGGGACCTGCTCCGAATAGGCACCCCAACGGTTGTCGGAGATCACTGCATCAATGCCATGACTCTTCACTATGGATTCCATCATCGTATGTTCCTGCCCGATGCCTTTGAACAGGAGCGGCAGTTGACGGAACATCGTCCACGCCATATTTGCGTTGACGGGATATTCGATTGTGTACCCGGGATACTTGAGATGCTCCAGTTGCGGGAATTCTTTCTTCAGCAAATCTGCAGGACGGTTGTTTGCTGCGATCACCACTTCAGCATTGTGCGCGATCAGTTCATTAATAATGGGAACACACCGTGCAGCGTGGCCAAGTCCCCAATCCAGCGGAGCAATGAGAATACGTTTCTTTTTCATCGGATTGCCCCGAAGTCAAAGCCGCGTTTTCGGATCTCCGGAATCGCAGTGTCGATAATTCCTGCAATTTTGTGCTGCGTAAGATCATTGTCGTGGAAGACAAGAATGGAACCGTGTTTGAGTTTTCGAAGGGCGGTGGAAACAATCTTTTCATTGTTCCATTGTGTGAAATCTCCTGTTAAACAGCTCCACATCACCAGTAGAAAACCAAGCTCGCGTGCGGCAGCAATTGTCTTCCAGGTAAAGAAACCGTAGGGCGGACGGAACAGTCTCGTACGTTGCTGTGTCAGTCCCGAAAGGATTTCTACCGTTTGCTGAATTTCGCTTTTGGTCTGTTCTTTCGAAAAGGCAAGCGAACGGTTGTGATTGAATGCATGGATCCCGATGGAATGACCTTCGCTGATGATTCGTTGTACGATGGCCTCTCTGCCGGAAAGATTTTTCCCGGAAAGAAAGAATGTTGCATGCACCTGATGCTGTTTCAAAACATCCAAAATGGCCGGTGTGGCAGAGGAATGCGGTCCATCATCGAACGTCAGAAAGACTTTCTTTCCCGGCATCCTCCAGAGTAAAGAGGGGAAAAAGAACGTATGAAGGATTCCGGTATGCGTCATCATAAAAAACTATACACTTTCTTTTTTCATTGTTCGTTCCTTCCACTCAAAAGAAAAGAAGTATCCACCGATGGTGGAAAGAAGAATGAAGGGAATGTGAATCACTGCTGTTGGAATAAAATATTTCATGGCGCCGGATGTTCCGGTCAGTTTGGTGAATTTCCTCATCATCAAATAATCGACGGAAAATTTTCCGATCACCACCAGCCAGGGGAGGCCGTTCCAGATGAATGTCGTCATGGGTAAAGTAACAGTAAGCGTAACGAACATTATGAACGTGCAGATCATAAAGAACATCATATATGCTGGATAATATGCCGTTTGTCCGACCCATCGCATCCGTTGGTGAAACACTTCCCTCCATGTTGAGACCGGGCGGGTGATGATGGTGGCCTCCGGTTCGTACGCAAACCGTGCGCTCCAATGTCCGGACGTGGTGATCTTTTGCGCGAGCAACGAATCATCGCCGGTATTGATATGGGTGAGTGCCTCAAAACCATCCGTGTCATCAAATGCCTGGATGCGGAATGCCATATTGCTGCCATTGCTTACCAGCATTCTGTTTAATCCGATTGCACCTGCTGCAATGGCAGTGTAGGAAATAAAATCCAGAAATTGGACGCCGCTGAACAACGGAGAGAGTCTTTCGTCTTTTCCGTAGACTGTCAATCCCGTTACGACACCAACCTGTTCCTCAAAATAGGAATTGATTGAACGAATCCAATTCGGTGACGCGATACAGTCTGCATCAGTCGTAATAATGATCTCGCTTAGCGAATGCTGGATGCCCAATGTCATCGCACGGATTTTCGGTGAACGGATTGTCGAAGTGATGTCGGAATGCAATAGTGTGATTGGAACCCGTGAATGTTTTGCCATAGACCGGACGATGTCCGCAGTGCGATCTGTCGATTGGTCATCGATGACGATGATCGAATATTTGTCAATGGGATAATTCTGTTCCTGGAGAGCTTTCAAACATTGTCCGATGTTCTGTTCCTCATTCCGTGCAGGGATGATCACGGAGACACTGTGAAGGACTGTGTTTCGTCCCGGGTGTAGACGGGAGAGGCCGCGGTAAAATATCAGGATCTGCCGGATATAGACGATCAGCAAGAAGAGCAGCAGCAGGGAGGTATATTCAAGTACCAATCGTATCATGATCGTTTCAGCTTTGTGACCAAGACTGCTCCTATCGCTGTTGGCACGATAACGTTGGCGAACGACATAACAATGGAAGCATTGAACGCTACTGCTGCGATAACGCCGACCTTCTCAAAGAAAAACACTGCAGCACTTTCCCGTACACCAAGGTCGCCGAACGAGATCGGAAGTATCACTGCTTTCACGAACAACACGGATGCAGCACACATGACGACATCTTCAAATCCGACTGCTTGAAATGCATTGGTCAGGAAATAATACTCGATCAGAATTACTGAATAAAGCAGCGTTGTGAGGAAAAACAGCATCCAGCCGTTCTTGTTATGGAATACATCTTCAATCACCTGGATCATTTCATAGAACCGGTGACCGCGGATCTTTTCCGGAAGAGCCTTCAGCACTTCCTTTATTTTCTCTGGATATAAAAATACTGCTATGATTACACCCAGCACGAATGTCACCGGATAGCGGTACAACGGATTCCAATATTCCTCAAAGTGATTCGAGATGAAAACGATAACGCCGCCGCCGCCGATGACGAATGTTAACGCTGCCCAGTAAAGCTTATCGACCAGTGTGATTCCGACGATGTGCGATTTATTGACGTTCGGATGACTCGCAATTCTGCCTGCAAATTCACCGATCTGTGCCGGAGTAAAGAAACCTGCCATAAATCCGACAAAGAATGATGTCATTGCTTCGCCGGTGGAAATGTCTTTCGATATCAAGCGGAGCAAATATCTCCAGCGGTATACATGAATGAAGAGTTGCAGGATTGCCAGTGCAAAACCAACGCTAAGATAAAACACATTGGCGTTGCGAAAAGATTCGGCGATGGCATTAATATTGATGTAATAGAGAAGTGCAACGATAAGGGCAATCGATATAATCATCTTTACAACGGCAGCAACCCTTGGATGGGAAAGAAAAGCATTCATTGTGAATCGGTTCCTTTCCAATTGAATGTCCGGATGAATCCGAGCGGGCCAATCAGGAACGAATACAGTACGAGAAGCAGTTCATTGGCCGTGAATTGTGGAATGGAAAATTCTTCACCGAAGATTGTTTTACCGCGCGCACACAATGCACCATCAATATTGAATTTCACCATCAGCACGATCAGGGCTGTCAGCGGAGAAATAAACAATCCGACGAGCACCAAGAGGTGAAATAGATGGATGACACCATACATCGATTGGATTATTTTTGGATAAAACGCACTCGCGGAAATATGCCTCGTCCGCTGGTGGACGAATTGAAGGAACGAATCCGGCGGTATAGTCCGGACATAACTCTCCGGAGATGTCATGTACCGTATCTTCCATGAGGTCTCTGCCTTCACTAATTGCAGGAAGAGATCGTCGTCGCCGCTGATAGAATGTTTGATCTTCTCAAAACCGCCGACTTGATGATACACACTTTTCCGATACGCAAAATTTCTGCCGGTACACATATAGGCACTGTTCAGTCCAACGGCCGATGCGGCGGTGAGCGAATTCATGTATTCTTCAAAGCGAAGGAATGTGGAAGTGTTGTCCGTACCGTAAGGACTGTATCCTGCAACAACACCAACTGTATCCGAAAATTGCTGTGAAATGTTCTGAAGCCAAGCGGGAGGGACGATACAATCGGCGTCGGTGAATGCAAGAATATCAAATCGTGACTGTTCAATGGCGGCGCGCAATGCATTCTTTTTGTTTGGCATGTTGCTGGTGTTCGTTGAAATAGTCAGCAGTCGAAAATTGTTGTTGTGGTGTAGAAATTCTTGAATAATGGATTCCGTGCCGTCAGTGGAACGGTCGTTGACAATAATCACTTCAAATGCATCTGCAGGATACTGCAGTTGTGAAAGGGAATGAAGCAGCGCACCGATATTTTTTTCTTCATTTCGTGCAGCGACGATTACGGAAATACCGGGAAGCGGACTTTCCGAATTCAGATTGGCGAGTCCTGTTAATCCTTTCCAGAGAAAACCATGAATGATTGTGTATGAACAACAGGAAATCAGCAGGAGCAGAACGAGTAATTGTTCAATCATGCGTTCAAAATAGCCAAAGATTCTCTCCCGTTCAATATAATAGAAAATATCGTCTCCACGTAAATAGTTTTTGCTTTCTACGATTCTTCAATTATATTCATTTGAACTCAAGGGGACCGACATGCGTCAATTAGTCATAGGGATTGCCGGGGGTACCGGATCCGGAAAGACTTCAGTAACTAACAAGATTTTGGAGCGACTCCATTTTACCGAAAATGTTGTCGTCATCCAGCACGATTCGTACTACCGCGATCTTTCCTCCTACGGCGGCGCAACGCCGGATCATATCAATTTCGACCATCCCGATTCGCTGGAAACGTCGCTCTTGGTGGAACATGTGAAGGAATTACGGAAGGGCATTCCCATCGAACAGCCGCTCTACAACTTCACTACTCATTCCCGGATGAAGGAAACGCGTCATCTTGAGCCGAAGGATATCATCATCATCGAGGGGATCTTGATCTTCGCTTCGCCGGAACTGCGCAGTCTGATGGATATCAAGATCTTCATCGACACGGATGCGGACGAACGGTTGTTGCGCCGGCTGAAAAGGGATATCGTCGAACGCGGCCGGTCGATTGATTCCGTCATGAATCAATACGTCTCTACCGTAAAGCCGATGCACCTGGAATTTGTAGAACCGAGCAAGCGGTATGCCGATGTCATCATCCCGTTGGGAAGTGAGAATCTGGTAGCTATCGACATGGTGGCGGTGAAGATCGAAACTATGCTGAAATGAACATCTATTTGACGTAATTGCAGTAAGACGGTTCATATACTCTCAATTGAAGAGAAGAATCGAGAAATTCCTTTTTACTTTTAGAAAAATAATCTATCTTCACAGGCGAATTTAATTGAAAGTTAACAGCTGAGAATGAGTATTAGAAGCAAATTAGCACATACGGAACCTGCCGCTCTGCAGTCCTACAAAAAGACGACACTCGCCAACGGCATCCGTGTGATTAGTGAAGAGATCACCTCCGTCAAATCCGCTTCCATCGGCATCTGGATCAACACCGGATCGCGCAACGAAACCGAGACCACTAACGGCATTTCGCATTTCATCGAACATATGATGTTCAAGGGAACCGAGAAACGAAACTACCAGCAAATAGCGCAAAGCCTGGAATCGGTCGGCGGGTACATGAACGCATTTACGACGAAAGAACACACCTGTTATTATGCACGGGTGCTGGACGAGTTCGTGGAAAAAGCAGTTGACGTTCTTACGGACATGGTGCAGCATTCGACCTTCCCGGCAAAAGAGATGGAAAAAGAGAAGACGGTGATTCTGGAAGAGATCAAACGCTCCGAAGATGATCCGGACGACCTGGTGCAGGAATATTTTGAAAAACATCTCTTCGGTCATCACCCGTTTGCCCGTCCCATCATCGGCACGGCGGAGAATGTTAACCGTTTCACTCGCGACGATCTCTTCTCCTACACAAAGAAATTCTATACGAACGACAGCATCATCCTCGCAGCTGCAGGGAACATTCGTCACGACCATCTTGTAATGCTTGCCGAAAAATATCTGACGCGCCGAAAGGCCGTCGGTGAACATTTCAAAACATTTTCTCCTATTCGTCCGAAGCATTCCAAGAAGCAATACGCGAAACCGATTCAACAGGCACATCTTTGCACCGGCACTATCGCGTTTAGCGTTCATAATAAGATGCGGTATCCTGCGATGGTGATGAATTCTGTCCTTGGCGATGGTATGAGCTCTCGTCTCTTCCAACAGATCCGCGAAAAGCACGGATTGGCATACAGCGTCTATTCCTTCTTAGGATTGATGAAGGATACGGGATCGTTTGGCATTTATGCCGGTACGGATGTCAAATCAGTGCAGAATACTTTGGACCTGGCCTATACGGAGCTTCATAAAATGAAATCGAAAACACTTTCCATAACAGAACTTCGCCGGGCGAAAGCGCAATTAAAGGGGAGCATGTTGCTCAGTCTGGAAAGTACATCGAACAGGATGATGCGTCTCGGCAACGGCGAACTCTATTATGGGACATTTACCCCGCTCGATTCCATCGTGCGGAATATCGATTCGGTGACTGCGGACGATGTACAGACAGTGTCGCAGCAATTGTTCGATACAGAAAAATTCACCACAGTAATACTTCAACCGGAAATGAAAAACTAAATACAATACACATTCAACTAACAAGTGAGATGATACTATGATTATCGGGGTTCCGAAAGAGATCAAAACAAATGAAAATCGTGTAGGACTTGTCCCGGTTGGCGTAGAAACACTGCGCCAGTACGGACATACCGTTTATGTAGAATCCAAAGCCGGAGTCGGCAGTGGATTTGAAGATCATGCCTATGTGGAAGCAGGCGCGAAGATTGCAAAGAATGCAAAAGAACTGTACCACAAAGCGGATATGATCATTAAGGTGAAAGAACCGATCAAACAGGAATACAATCAAATTCGCCGTGATCAGATCGTCTTCACTT
>JBAYJG010000153.1:0-7601 GCA_041665225.1 Bacteroidota bacterium | reverse complement strand
ATCTGGTGGATTTTTCTCGGCCTGTGGCTGTATGTATCGATCAACCATGTCTATGGCCTGGGATTTGAAGAGACATGGCCGGCCATGCTGATCGCATGGGGAGTGAGCATGATGTGGGAATCGCTGACAAGGGATGCAAAGAAATCATATAAGGAAATGAACTATGGAAAACAATAAACCTTCACTCTTTGCGCCGCAATTTATTCTTGGTGTAATGATCATTGCTGTCGGTGTTGTGTTCATGCTGGACAATCTGGATATCATCTACGCAGGAAACATTTTGCGGTACTGGCCCGCCATCCTGATCGCCTACGGGATCTCGAAAGGCGTACAGTCCCGGAACTCTTCCGGTCAATTGTTCGGATGGGTAATTGCCGCGGTTGGAACATTGATGCTGCTCGATAGGATGGATTTCATTTATTTCCGCGTGTGGGACTGGTGGCCGGTGGTGCTGATTATAATCGGATTGAATTTTTTACGGGGATCATGGAAAAGAAAAAAGAACTATGACGACAATCCGTTCCAGGATGTGGCGACCGATTCTGATGCATACATCAAGAACATGGCATTCATGAGCGGCGTGAAGCGGATCATCACCTCAAAAGAATTCCGCGGCGGAGAGATATCCGCACTCATGGGCGGATGTGAGATCGATCTTCGCGATGCCGACATGAAAGGGAATGAAGCGCACCTGGATGTCAACGTCATCATGGGGGGCATCGAACTCCGTGTGCCGATGGGCTGGTCCGTTTCCGTCGAAGCGACTCCGATTCTCGGTGGCGTGGAAGACAGGGCATATCCCCCGAAAGAGGGAAGTACGAAAAAACTCGTACTCACCGGAAGCATCATCATGGGAGGAGTGGAGATCAAAAACTAGGTTCTGCATGGTCTCCCTGCATGAAACGAGTACTGACGAAATGGAGTATGCGCATTACAGCGGCCGGTATCCTGTTGATCGGGATTCTGGTCGCAGGTATTTTTGAACCGTCGGTACTCTACCAGAATAGCACCATCATCGGGAGGCATACAATCTATCATTCGCGTCCTCTTGATGCTGCATTCGTTCTCCGTTTTCATGAAGCTGAAGAACTGATCACGGCAAGCCAATTCTATGATTCCACAGTATCAATCCGTCTCTGCCTTAATGACGGCTCAGTCTATCCGAAGTTGAACCGGTTCATTCGAGGCGAAGCGTTTGCCTGGGGATTTGCAAATACTGTAGTTTTATCCGGTACTGCAGATTTTCAAAATAATTTCGTAACACTCAATGACCGCCGATGGAATGCTGTTGAACTGATAGCCCATGAGATGATGCACTGCGTGCAGTTCGGTAAATTGGGGATCATGAAATCCAACCCTGTTGCCAACTATCCCGAATGGAAATGGGAAGGATATCCGGAATATATTTCCCGCAAAGAAAGAACCGAAGGGTTGATAACTGATATCAACCGATTGATCAGTGTGGAAAAAACCGTTCACAATGATTGGATCCAATTTGAGGACAGTACCGGAACCGTGATCCCCTATTATCGCGCTTGGCTGTTGCTGCAGTATTGCATGGATGTGAAGAAGATGCACTATCCGGAATTATTGGTGGACACGACAAGTGAAGCAACTCTGTATCAAGAGATGTTGCAATGGCAAGCGGATCACGTTGTCGATACGACGTTTCAATAATAAGAATCTATGCATCCAATTCTTTCCGATAAAAAGACATTGTTCGTCTATCTGACCGTCTGGTGCGCGATCGGCGTGCTGCTCGGTTTTATCGTCTCCTTTTTCAACTCGCTTCATCCGCTGTATTCGATCGGGTTTACCGTGCCGATGCTGCTGCTCTACGGTGAAGTGAATCTCTCGGCATGGTATCTCTGCCGGGCATTTCCGCTGGAACGGAACTCCATCTGGAAGATCCTGTTTGTTGCGACGGCAGCGGTTATCATCATCAGTGCTGTGTGGACACTGCTGGGATGGGGAGTGATAACAATTATTGAACAATACTTTGCAGTTGTGCTGTCGCCACTTCCGGTTTCACAGTCGCTGTTGATCGTCTTCATTGGCGGCATACCGCTCTATCTGATATCGCTTGCAGTGGCGTATCTGATTACCGCCTTCGCACAGTCGAAAGAATCGGAACGCTCGGCATATGAAGCCCGTTTGTTGGCGCAGCAATCGGAACTAAAGGCGCTGCGGATGCAGATTGACCCGCACTTTCTCTTCAACAGCCTCAACTCCATCAGCGCATTGACCACGACCAATGCGGAACTGGCCCGGACGATGACGACGACCTTGGCGGATTTCTTCCGGAAAAGCCTTTACTACGGTGCAAAAGAAACGATCGCATTGAAAGAGGAAATTTCCCTTCTCAATCATTATCTTGATATCGAAAAGATCAGGTTCGGCAAACGGCTTCACGTGGAACAACGGATCGACCCGGACACACTTGCGGATCAGGTGCCGCCGCTGTTGTTGCAGCCGATTGTGGAAAACGCGATCAAGCACGGCATCGCGGACAGTGTGGAAGGGGGAACGATTGTACTTGTTGCGCAAAAAAAGAACGACCGGCTATTCATCACCGTTGAAAATCCTATGGAAGAAGGTGCGCAGGAGAAAAAGGGAGCGGGGATGGGAATCGAGATCGTCCGGAAACGTTTACAAGCGGTGTACGGCAGCAACGGCGATGTAAAAACAACCGTCGCCAATGCAACTTTTCAAGTAATCATCTTCTTACCATCATCCATGCGAAAATGAAAACTTCAGTTATCAAAACCATCATTGTCGACGACGAAGAACTGGCATGGAGTCTTGTCCGCGAGTACTGCTCTTCCTTTCCCCGTATTGAGATCGTTGCAGAGTGTGCAAACGGTTTCGACGCGGTAAAAGCAGTAACGGAATTGAAACCCGATTTGATGTTTCTTGATATTCAAATGCCGAAACTAAGCGGATTTGAAGTGCTTGAACTGCTGGAAGAACCGCCGGCGGTGATCTTTGTAACGGCGTTCGATCAGTATGCATTAAAGGCATTCGACGTGCATGCCATGGATTATCTGCTGAAACCGTTTGGGAAGGAGCGATTTGCAGAGGCAGTGGAACATGCAATGAACCTGATCGACCGGCATCAGCCAATGAAGACCAAAGAGATCTTATCCGATGCGAAACCATCCGATCAATTGCTGGAACGGATCCTGATCAAGGAAGGGAGCAAGGTGCTGGTCATTCCTGTTGAGAAGATCGATTATATCGAAGCGCAGGATGACTATGTCTCGTTTCACACCGACGGCAAAAAACATCTGAAGATGCAACGGCTTGGCGATCTGGAATCTTCGCTGGACAATCGACGCTTCGTCCGTATTCACCGCTCCTACATTCTGAACATTGAACGTCTTTCCAAGCTTGAACTCTATGCCAAAGATTCCCGCACGGCAATCCTGAAAGACGGAACACAACTTCCTGTCAGCCGCTCCGGCTATGACAAACTGAAAGAACTTCTTTGACCGGTCCCACTGTGGTAAAGTAATTTGGAAGTTGGAATTTCTTTTTTTACTATCATTATCATCCTGAGCGATAATGAATGTCCGCCTTCCATATCCTCATGTCGTTTCTTCTATCCCTGATTTCGTCGCAGGGCTGGCATTCCTAGTGACATGGATCGATCCGAAATCGCTCGGTGACGATATGGTGTCATCATTATTCCAAGTGATGTTACTGG
This sequence comes from Bacteroidota bacterium, assembly GCA_041665225.1. Taxonomy (GTDB): domain Bacteria; phylum Bacteroidota; class Ignavibacteria; order UBA10030; family UBA8401; genus UBA8401. Next base: position 3,895 of record JBAYJG010000153.1, on the reverse strand, counting down.
AGTTCATCATTATTCATTCCGCAGGATTCATGGGAACGCTGATATTCAGTGCTATACCGAAAGGGAAAAAAGCACTGCAACTGCTCGGACTGGGACTGTTGTATTCTCTGTTTGTCGCCGGTTTTGCCTTTGCATTCCGGTCGTGGTGGCCGGTCATCGCATTCTGGGGATTATTATTCAATCGAATGATGAGCGTGCTGACCGGTCAGGCGGAGCAGGGGAAAGAACAGGAGCTTGTCAAATCCATGTGGGGAGTGAATACCGGATGTTATCTTGTAGCGGTCTTTGCCGCCATTCTTCTTCCGCTCCCTGCGCTCGGAGTTTCTCCGGACGATCTTGCGCATCTGGATATTTCCGGAGAATTTGTGGATGAACCGCACCGCATGATGGCGTGGGGATTCCTGTATTTTTCAATGGTCGGTTGGTTCGAATTCCGGCTGAAGAAGAAACAGACTGATCAACATCGCATACTGAATATACCTGCATGAAAAAAATTCTTGTTGCCGGAGCCTCCGGCAGGCTTGGTCAACTAATTGTCCGGCAGCTGAAACATCAGGGATATTGGGTCCGCGCTCTTGTCCGCATGGAGAAAAAATGGGAACAGTTGAGAATTCCTGTCGATGATGCAGTACAAGCAGATGTTTCAGTGCGTCAATCTCTCCAAACCTGTTGCCAAGATATCGATGCTGTCATCTCCTGCGCCGGAGCATCGATGGATTTAAAAAATCTGTCAGACCGGTCTACCTTTACCAGCGTAGATCTTCACGGGAACACGAACCTGCTGACGGCATCACGTGATGCCGGAGTGAAGAAATTCGTTTATGTCTCGGCGGCAGGTTCCGAATTGCTGCAGCATATTGAATACAGCCGTTCGCATTACCAGTTTGAACAAACGCTTGCAGCATCGGGCATCCGTTTTTCGGTGATTAAGCCGACGGGATTCTTTTATTTCCTTGGTGAAATTCTTGCGATGGCGAAAAAAGGAAGAGGTTTGCTTATCGGTAACGGTGAGCATACGACAAACCCTATTCATGAGCAGGATGTCGCCGAGGCCTGTTGTGCAGCGTTGACAAATGATGCGGGGGAGATGATTATCGGCGGTCCGGAGGTGTTTTCGCGAAGAGGGATTGTTGACCTCGCATTTCAGGTTGCGGGAAAACAGCCGCATATTATCACTATACCGCCAAAAGTGTTTTCAGCGCTGACATATCCGTCTACATTGGTCAACCCTCGCATCCACGCATTACTGGCGTTCGGCGGAGCGGTGAGCGAAATGGATATTGTTGGACCGAAGTATGGGAAGAGAAGATTGCAGGAATATTTTCAATCATTATAGAAAGAAGATCATGAAACGAGCATGTATTATTTTTTGTGTTGTTTTCTCGACGTCTGCCGGTCTGTTTTCACAGCAACGCGATCCAGTTAAAGTGATGACGTACAACATCAGATTGGATGTGACAAAAGACGGTGAGAATGCCTGGCCGAACAGGAAAGAAATATTTGTCAGCACAATCCGTTATCACGCACCGGATATTGTCGGGCTGCAGGAGGCGCAGCGGCATCAGATTGATTATCTCGCGCAGGCACTTCCGGATTATGCATGGTTCGGTATCGGCAGGGATGATGGAAAGGACGGCGGTGAATTCATGACGGTCTTTTACCGGAAAGCATTGTTTGATACTATCCGTACATCGACGTTTTGGTGTTCATCGACGCCCGATCATCCCAGCCTGGGATGGGATGCTGCATGTAACAGAATCGTCACGTGGGGAAAGTTCAAGGATAAACGGAACGGTCAGTTGTTCTATTTTTTCAACACTCACTTGGACCACATGGGAAAGATTGCCCGCAAAGAAAGTGCACGATTGCTTAAAGATTCCATCGATGCGATCTCCGGAAAGGATCCGGCAGTGATTACCGGCGATTTCAATTCTCATCCGGCGGACGATCCGTATCAAACCATTATTGCAACAACATCACGGCGACGGTTCAGCGATACGAAATCGATTTCACAGGTGCCGCATCATGGTCCGGAGGGTACATTCAACGGATTTAAAATCTCTGACTATGGCATGGAACCGATCGATTATATTTTTGTTTCCGAAGGAATTTCTGTGTTGAATCATGCAACATTGACTGATTCCTTCAACGGACGAATCCCTTCGGACCACTTTCCGGTTGCTGCAGAGATTATTATGAATGCCGGACGCTGACGATTCGAATAAGAAAGGGAAAAAATGAAAGCACGATTCTATACCTGCGATGTTTTTACGAATACACAGTTCGGCGGCAATCAGCTTGCGGTGTTTCCCGATGCCAGTCAGATCCCGGAATCACTGCTGCAATCCATTGCAAAAGAATTCAATTTTTCCGAAACGACGTTTGTCTATCCGCCGGCCAATCCGGCATATGCTAAACGGGTCCGTATCTTTACGCCGGGAAACGAATTGCCGTTTGCCGGACATCCGACCATTGGTACGGCGATAACACTCGGCATCATCGGAGATATCAAACTTGCCGGACAGGAAACAAAGATCGTTTTGGAAGAAGGAGTCGGTCTCGTACCGGTGACAATCCGTTTGGAGGATGGCGTTCCGGTGTTTGCTCAATTGACGGCGGCAAAGCCCCCTGAATACAATAACACGACGCCGTCCGCGGAAATTCTTGCGGAGATGCTCACGCTTGGCCGGGATGAAATTGTCGATGCCAAATATCCGCTGCAATATGTGTCGGTGGGATTTCCATTCCTTTTTGTTGCAGTCAAGAATAGAACTTCGATTGCAAGGATCCGCGTGAATGTTCTCATCATGGAAAAACTGAAACTAAAAGAAGTATTCGTTTTTACAGACGATGCGGAACAAAATGATTTTCATTTTCGGGCGCGGATGTTTGCGCCGCTGATCGGCATTCCAGAAGATCCTGCCACCGGTAGCGCAGCCGCGGCATTTGCCGGATATCTGGCAGCAAAGGATTCCCGGCAGAACGGGACGCTGGAATGGAACATCGAACAAGGTTATGAAATGGGGCGCCCAAGTCATTTATATATTAAAGCGGAGAAAAATAACGGAGCTATCACAGCGGTCCGGGTGGGAGGGAATACGGTAATGGTGACGGAAGGATTGTTCGAGGTAAAAAATATTTAATTACAAAATTACAAAATTACAAGATAATCAAATGAGTGTGCTCTCAATTGTGCAATCTTGTAATCTTGAAATTCTTTTTTTACACCTTGCTTAAAAAATACGGCAGCATACTCCTCCAAGTCGGCCAGTCATGTGGCATGTCATAACCCCACACATCCAGCCAGTGCGGGATCGATTTTGAATGCAGAATTTCCGAAAGACGGCGGGACGCGTCCGGTGCCTCGAACTCCCCTTGTCCTGTGGCAATCACGATCTTTCCACTCCGCATTTGCTCGAGGTATGCATGATCAGAAATGCCGGGGAGATAGTGTTCAGGTGAATTGAAGAAAACATTGTCGTCAAAATAGCCGCGGGTGTAGGACTGCAGGTTGTAGTCACCGCTCATGGCGATCGTTCCCGAAAAGATATCAGGACGCCGGAAGAAAATATTCAGTGCGTGCAGCGCGCCAAGCGAAGCGCCAGTCGTTATGATTGGCGTGGTGCCCTTGTTATGATCGCGGATGAATGGAACGACCTCGTTGATAACATACTCGTTATACTGCTGATGCCGGATCCCTTTATGATGGGGTTCCATAGAATTGTTCAGCCAGCTTTCGTTATTGATGCTGTTGATGGAAAATGCCTTGAACTTTCCCTGATTGATGATGGGAGCGATCGATTCGATCAGTTGAAAGCGCTCATATTCAAGATAATCTGCCGCAGCGGTAGGGAACATCAGCAGCGCGGGTCCGTAGTGTCCGTACACAGCTATT
>JBAYJG010000152.1:0-7764 GCA_041665225.1 Bacteroidota bacterium | reverse complement strand
TTGTCTGCATTAAAGTTATAAATCCTATCGCGGATAGCCTCTCTGGGGGGAGGGAAAATAATCCTAGGTAACCGCTAATATTTCACACGATAAATAGAAAATCATCGTGAGTCAGGGTCCGAAAGTGTGCCCGGCAGGCGAAGATTTCTGTGTTGTGCTGCTATTCAAACTATTGTCCACATATATCAATTCTAAGGAGAACCATGAGGAAAAACTATTCTACCCTCGCGATCTTGTTCGTTGTTTTTCTAACGCTGTTCAGTTCATTGCCGGCACAAACACGTGATGGAAATTTTTGGATTCCTAATAATACCGTTAATAAAATTATCGTTGATGATGCTCGCGGCGTGATTTTAATCGGGGGCGGATTTGATTATATCGGTCCATACGCAGGCAGCAGTTTGATGTTAAATAAAACGACCGGCGTATACGACCAAACATTTCCGACCGTCAATGGCAATGTATCATCTGCCGTATCGGACGGATCGGGTGGATTGTTCATCGGAGGGAATTTTACGACTGTCGGTGGAATTTCGCGGAACAATCTTGCGCACATTACTTCAACCGGCACAGTATCAAGCTGGAATCCAAATCCCAACGGGGATATCAGCGCGTTGGTTGTGGATAACGGGATGTTATATGTCGGCGGAGCGTTTACGTCGATTGATGGCCACGGGGATACGTGTCTGGCGGCATTCGATGTATCGACAAAAACATATGACACAACATTTCAACCGGATGGATTGAGTGACAGCTTTTCAGCACGCGTCAATCAATTATGCGTCTACGGAAGTAAATTGTACTTTTCAGGGAGTTTTACCAATGTCGGTAATGCGTCAAGAAATCAGTTGGCAGCAGTCGATAAAACGACAGGTGCTATTGATGCCTGGGATCCCGCGCCGTCGCATTGGAGCGATCCGATGTTTTTGAATATTGCAGCAATTGTTCCGGACAATGGATCGCTTATTGTTGGCGGCAATTTTACGACGATCGGCAGTCTGAATCGACGATCCATTGCAAAAATTGATACTGCCGCCGGTTCGGCTATGTCGTGGAATGCAGATATCTCGCCGTATATTGTCACGAGCATGTTCAGTTCAGATACATCGGCTTCAGTGCAGGCGTTTTATGTGAAAGGGGACACGCTGTATGTAGGTGGAAATTTTCAGGGTTTTCAAAGTCAAACATCGTACGGTGTTGCTGCACTCAATGCCTCTACTGGAACATTTCTTACCGGTGCAGTGCCATATACAGAAGCACACAGCGGTATCGATGCTTTTTCATCTGATGGAACAACGTTATACATCGGGGGGAGTTATTTCACTCTTGGAGGCCAGCAGCGAAGAAATCTTTCCGCTGTGAATGCATCCACTGGTGCCGTGTTAACATGGAATCCTACTGTAAGTGATGCAGTTGAAGTTATCATCTCTTCAGGATCGCAGCTTTATATTGGCGGATATTTTTACGGCGCAAACGGCGTTGTTCGTTATGGTCTTGCGGCAATCGATCAAACAACCGGTATTCCGACAAGCTGGGATCCGAATAACGGGACGACCGACCTCCAGACAAGTATTAATGCAATGACTCTTGTTGACTCAGTGCTGTATGTCGGCGGACGGTTCAATAATTTTGCATCTCAAGCAAGAACGGGGCTTGCGGCTGTAGGAGTCACTGGAGGCGCTCTTCTGCCGTTCAATCCGGTACTGAGCAAGTATCAAATTTTTTCCGGACCTGGCGATCCGGAAGTGTTTACAGCAACACACAATGAAAACAAACTCTACATCGGCGGTAATGTTGACACAATCAATGGCAGTCAAAGGAACGGTGCAGCAGCGTTCAATCTTTCCGATGGCTCACTCTCCCCGTGGAATCCCAATCTGACGCAATCCGGCGAGGGAGGCAGTGTAGAAGCACTGGCGATTGCCGGCGATAAAGTATATATCGGCGGTGCATCGTTCGATATGGCAGGTGATTCTGCGAGAACAAATATTGCTGCGGTGGATACGGGCAATGCTTCTGTACGTTCGTGGTACCCCGTGGTCAATTCAATCAGCGATCATATCTACGCCCTTACTGTCGACGGATCAACACTCTACGTCGGTGGGTCATTCAATCAAATCGGCGGCGTATCGCGAAACTATTTTGCGGCATTTGATACATCCAACAGCACTCCTACCTCATGGAATCCAGATGCTGACAGTTCACCCGGACCTATTGAGGTTTCTTCGTCATACGTTTATTTAGGCGGATTCTTTCAAACAGTAGGGGGAACAACCCGTCGTTCGATAGCTGCTGTGGATAAGATTACCGGAACATTATCATCATGGGATCCACAGATCGATGCGGGAAATTATATGGAAGCAATCGCAATTTCTCCAACGTACCACAAAGTATATTTTGGCGGCGGATTCAATACCGTGATTGGAGATTTTTCCCAATATTTTGCGGCAGTGAGTAACCCATTCGATGCTTCCCTGCCGGTAGAATTAGCGTCGTTTTCAGCATCGGCACGACAACAATCTATCGAACTACTGTGGGGCACCGCAACAGAAGTGAATAACCACGGCTTTGAAATCGAACGAAAATCTATGGGCAATGAGCAGTGGACAATAAACAAGTGGAGTAAGATCGGTTTCGTGGAAGGAAACGGAACATCCAATACACCGAAACAATATTCGTTCTCCGATATTACTTGTTTACCGGGAAAATATTCTTATCGTTTAAAACAGATTGACCATGACGGAAGGTTTGAATACTCGCAGGAGGTAGAAGTAACAACTGCTGTAGCACCAAAAGAATTTGCGCTTGAACAAAATTATCCCAATCCGTTCAATCCAACAACTACTATTGGATTTACTCTTCAAAAATCCGGATATACAACGCTTAAAGTGTACGATGCTATCGGTAGGGAAGTAGTTTCACTCGTGGATGGGTATCTCGATGCGGGACCACACCATCAACGTACGTTTGATGCAACTGCTTTGGCGAGTGGAATGTATTTTGCACGACTTGCATCCGGAGGAAATGTTCAGGTGAAAAAACTAATGCTGCTCAAATAAAGAAATCAATTTCTGCTACAAGTGAATGACAATGCCATGACAAAACGTTATGGCATTGTCGTTTTGTGATATTTCCACATGCGAAGTCAAACTATCAAAACAACCTGAGAAATGATGAAAAATAAAGGGATATTTCTCATTTGCAAAATAAGACTATTTTATCTATAATTCGGCACTTCAGGGGAAGTTTTTAACATTGCGGACCACTATCGGGGGATACAGGAGCCGTTCGCAATCATAGATCCGGAAAATGATGTTATTAACAATCATTCAGGAGGTCCTATGAAGCTGCTTCGTTTCACAATACTCTTTACCCTCTGCACAATTTTCTTCCTTTCCATTGCTGCTTCACAAACCGCAACCGCTCCATCTGCCGGCGATGGCACAAGCGGTAATCCGTATCAAATCGCAGCGCTGGATAATCTCTACTGGATCACTCAAAATGCTACAGAGTGGAGTAAGTTTTATATCCAAACCGCCAATATTGATGCCTCATCCACATCCGGTTGGGATGCGGGAAGTGGATTTTCTCCCATAGGAAGCAATGCTTCCAGTTTTACCGGATCATATGATGGCGGAGGCTATACTATCTCCAATCTATATATTTCGCGAAGTGCCACCGACTATATCGGAATGTTCGGATTTATTTCCGATGCAACTGTGAAAAATCTCCATCTTACTGGAATTGCTTTCAGCGGGAATGGAAATGTCGGAGGTCTCGTCGGTTTTTCGACTGGCAGCGGATCTGCAGTTATCTTGAATTGCTCTTCAGCCGGCATCATCTCCGGTGTGACTTCGCGGTTTGGCGGACTTATTGGATCAACAGCGGCGGGGACGACAGTGACCAACTGCTATAGTACGGTAACGGTCAGTTCTGCTACAGGTAATCTTCTTGGGGGATTTGTGGGAGAGCATTCACAATCAACAATTACTACATGCTACAGTAAAGGGAATGTTTCTTCGGACGGAGATCATGCCGGAGGTTTTGTCGGTTCTCTTTCCCTTGGCGCTTCAATTTCAAATTGTTATGCGTCCGGTAATGTGCTCAATTTCAACCGTGCCGGTGGATTTGTGGGCTCTCTAAGTTCCGGTACCTCAATTTCCAATTGTTATAGTGTTGGAAGCGCAACCAATAATGGCGGGAGCAGTGTCGGCGGATTTGCTGCATTGAATGCAGGGACAATCAGCAATGCTTTCTGGGATACCGATGCGTCCGGCAATGCAACAAGCGCAGCAGGCACAGGAAAGACAAACGTCCAAATGAAAACACAATCCACATTCACTGACGCGGGATGGGATTTTTCTACCGTTTGGGAAATGGTGGGATCGAATTATCCGAGACTACTATCGAATCCCGACCAGCTGCTTCCGGTAGAGCTCGTTCTGTTCAATGCTATACCGAATCACTCAAGTGTGCAATTACATTGGAGTACTGCAACGGAAGTAAATAATTTCGGTTTTGAAGTGGAGCGAAAAACAGTGAATCAATCGAGCGATAAATCACTGAATCCATGGAAACACATAGCATTTGTTGAAGGAAATGGAACAACCAATGCGGCGAAAGAATATTTCTTTGTTGATAACAATGTAATAGAAGGGAAATATACGTATCGCTTAAAACAGATCGACCGGGATGGTGTGTTCAAATATTCATCGGAAGTGGAAGCAACTGTTGGTCAGATGCCAAACATGTTTTTACTCAAGCAAAATTATCCGAATCCTTTTAATCCTGCAACAACAATTGATTTCATGCTGTCCGCTAATGGGCACACAACACTGAAGATTTATGACATTCCCGGCCGGGAAGTTGCCGTACTGGTGAACGAAATGCTCGAAGCGGGTATCAATTACCAGCGCACATTCGATGCTTCACATCTGGCAGGGGGTGTATATTATGCACGGTTAGTAAGCGGAAGTTCGATGCAGACGAAAAAGATATTATTAGTAAAATAACAATCTGTACTATCGGCGACACCCACCATCCTGAACCTGGTTCAGGATGTTTTATTTTAAATGGTGAAAAAACACCGTTTCTATCGAAGCAAAATATTTGTACAATAAATCAATGGAATCTGTCAGACATCAACAAACATTTGCCATCCGTCTTTCCCTCGCCATCGGTGTGCTGATGCTTATCGGGAAATGGTATGCATACCTGATCACCGGATCAGCGGCCATCCTTTCGGATGCGGCAGAGTCGGTCGTTCATATTATCGCTGTCGCTTTTGCTGCCTACAGCATGTGGCTCAGTTACCAGCCGGCGGACGAAAGCCATCCGTACGGGCATGATAAAGTGAGCTTCTTTTCCGCTGGAATTGAGGGTGGTTTGATCATCATAGCGGCCATGTTCATTATCTATGAATCGATCCATAAATTGGTCGCAGGAATCGTTCTGCAAAATCTGGACATAGGCACGTACATCATTTTTGGCGCTTCAGTGATTAATCTTGGGCTTGGCGGTTTTCTCGTTTGGCGGGGAAAAAAAGGAAAGTCGCTTATTCTAATTGCCAACGGCAAACATGTTTTGACCGATTCCTGGACGAGTTTTGGAGTTGTGGCTGGATTGCTTCTTACCCAATACACGGGATGGCTGCCTTTTGATCCGCTCATTGCCGTAATAGTAGCGCTCAATATCCTCTGGGAAGGGGGAAAGTTGGTCCGGCAGTCCGTCGGAGGATTAATGGATGAAGCGAATCCGGAATTGGAGAAAAAGATACACGCAATACTGCAGGAAGAAACGGCAAAAAGGAATCTCCAATATCACGAATTACGGTATCGCGATAGCGGGAATACCGTCTGGATCGAGGTACACCTTTTGTTTCCGAAGGGGACAATGTTAGAAGATGCGCACTTGATGTCTACAGAGATCGAAGCATCGGTGGCTGAGGAATTGCAACACAAAACTCAGATCCTTACCCATCTAGAGCCAATCGATGACCACGATGAGGTTCATCCCCCGGGATTGAGACACTGACAGGAATTTTTAATGATTTAAAAACACGAACTCCCGATCATTTGATCGGGAGTTCGTGTTTGGTGACTCTTTCTACAGTTACATTAATTCTGCCAGAGTTTCAGGAAGCTATCCCATGATTGGGGAGCAACGTTTGGCAGAAAACTGTCGGAAGCCATATACTTTCCAAGCGGAATGTCCAACGCCGGTAGGGAACTGATGTTCACATACGTGACGCTTGTGCCGAAGGAAGAGTTCATAACTTTGATGATTTCATTCGCCAGTACACCTGCACCGCGGTTCGACGGATGGACGCCGTCAAGACTGAACAGTCCGCCGGTTATATACGCCGATGTATATTTGACGCCGCTGATGGTGAGGCCATTAACATTGATGTTGTTGAAAATTGCATTGAAGTCAACTACAGCAGCGCCATGTGTGGCTGCAATTGACTTGATGGCGGCATTAAATTCGTTCACTGCCTGTGTTGCCTTTGCGATTTCGGAAGAATCAAGCACTAACACATTTGGCCACGGATTTTGTGGATGCAATCCGAACGGTTTCGTGGTATCAACACCGACTGGAATAACCGCAGACAACGGAAATCCTTTCGATGCCGCTACGTCGCGATAAAATTTTCCACCTTGTACGTTACTGCTACCTGCTCCAGCACCGATATATCCTGCATAAGCACTGCCCGTCAGACAGATAAGCGGATTGTTTGCCGGGTTTGCGAATTTTGTCGATCCGGTACCAACAGCAGTTTCACCTGCTTTTTGATAGTAGAAGGACAATCCTCCCGAGGCGGCGAGTTTTGCAGCCACTTTCGGTCCGATGGTGGTGAAGAAGGGGATCGTTGTTACATTCGGAATTGTTCCGACAACGATTTTAACATTTGCGACAGCTTTCTTCATCGTATCAAGCGCCTGATTGTACAGGTAGGAAAATGTTGCTGTCGGTGTCGGTGCTGCAGGGCTGGTTCCTCCAGTTGTCGCGTAACCAAGAACATCATTGTTCCCCAGCCAGAACGTCACCAGTTGCGGCTGTAAGGCACGGACGGATAAGAATTGACTCTTCGGCAATCCGCCGGCACCCCGGATGATTGCTGCACCCAACGCTCCCTGATATGTACCAACGGTATCCATGAATCCAGCCAACGGAGCACCGGGAAGTCCAAGATTATCATAAGGACGAAGAAGCGTTGTCGCATTTTTAGGAGCACCTGCTTTAATTTGTTCGCCCTTCGGACCGATGACCGGGTTGTTTGGATCAGCCAATGAAATAATAACATATCGTGCTGCGACGGTTGAAGTAGCACTTACCGGATTTCCTGGGTCGACCCAATATGGTTGTTCGAATGTGCCCAGACCGGAACCAGCTAGTTTCAACTGACCGGCGAGGATATTGGGATAGCTGTATATCTGTGCAGATTCATAAAGGCCGTTCGATTGGTATCCTGCAGCAAGACTATTTCCTACTGCAACATATTTGTTAATGGTAACACTGCCCAAACCCGCTTTCGGTAGATCAGAGGGTGCTTCATCGGTGCATCCGACAAGCACAACCAAGCTGAACAACGCAAGAATGGCGATACTATTGATGATGTATTTCATAAATTTTTGCTCCACATGATGATTAATGGTTCATCTTAGAAACTATATCCGAAATTGATACCTAAGAGATTTGCGCTGGATTGATACACGCCATCGAATTGCACTTCGGTATTCACGACTTTACGTTCAGCAAATTTCA
>JBAYJG010000151.1:0-7783 GCA_041665225.1 Bacteroidota bacterium | reverse complement strand
GGCGACGATACGCAGATCAAAGAAGGAGACACAGTAAAACGGACAAACCGAGTGGCATCCATGCCAGTTGGCGAAGCAATGCTCGGCCGAGTGATCAATCCGCTCGGTCAGCCGATTGATGGACGGGGACCGATCAAAACCGAAAAATTCTCACCGATCGAACGTAAAGCGCGCGGTGTTATCCAGCGTCAGCCGGTGAAACAGTCGTTGCAGACCGGATTGAAGTCTGTCGACGGTATGATTCCGATCGGACGTGGACAGCGACAGTTGATTATCGGCGACCGTCAGACGGGTAAAACCGCCGTTGCATTGGATGCGATCATCAATCAGCGCTACACCCACACGGAAGAAGCGAAGAAGCAAGGTGTGAAACCGGTGTATTGCATCTATGTCGCGGTCGGTCAAAAAGGTTCTACCGTTGCACAGGTTGTTGGTAAATTAGAAGAAGAAGGTGCAATGGCGTATACAACAGTGATCGCTGCAAATGCAAGCGATCCGGCGCCGATGCAGTTTATTGCACCGTACGCCGGCGCAACACTTGGCGAGTTTTTCCGCGATAGCAGCCGAGATGCACTCGTGGTGTATGACGATCTTTCAAAACAGGCGGCTGCATATCGTCAGGTATCATTGCTGCTCCGCCGTCCGCCCGGACGCGAAGCATATCCCGGCGACGTGTTCTATCTCCATTCCCGTTTACTGGAACGTTCATCGAAACTGAGCGACGAAGAAGGTGGCGGAAGTTTGACCGCACTTCCCATCATTGAAACACAGGCAGGTGACGTGTCCGCGTATATTCCGACCAACGTTATCTCTATTACAGACGGTCAGATCTACCTGGAACCGAACCTGTTCAACGCAGGTGTTCGTCCCGCTATCAACGTCGGTATCTCGGTATCGCGCGTGGGCGGTAACGCACAGATCAAAGCGATGAAGAAGGTCGCAGGCCGTCTGCGTCTTGAACTTGCACAGTATCGTGAGTTGGAAGCCTTTGCAAAATTCGGATCCGACCTTGATAAAGCGACTCAGCAACAGTTGCGCCGTGGTGCCCGTCTGGTAGAATTATTGAAGCAGGGACAATATGTTCCGCTGCCGGTTGAGAAACAGGTCGTGATGATCTATCTCGGAACGAACGGATTCCTGGATGAACTGCCGGTCGACAAAATTCAGCAGTTCGAAAAGGAATATTTGCAGATGTTCGAACTGAAACACAAAGCGCTGTTGACTGCGATCGCTGAGAAAAAGGATCTGACGGACGACATCGCAAAACAAATTCAGTCCATCACTAAAGATTTCATGACAACGTTTAAAGCGGCGTAATTCGAATGGCAACCTTACGAGAGATACGCCAGCGGATCAGCGGCGTTAAAAGCACACAGAAGATCACCAAAGCGATGAAGATGGTGGCCGCAGCAAAACTGCGCCGCGCAACTGATGCGATCATTGCTGCCCGTCCTTATGCCCGGAAGATGCAGGAGTTGCTTGCCTATCTTTCCGGTCAAGTGGATGTGACGAAATATCCGCAGTTCGAAGCGCGCGAAGTAAAAGCAATCGCTATCGTTATTGTAACCGCGGACCGCGGTCTCTGCGGTGCGTTCAACAGCAATATCATTAAAGCGGCGGTGAATCATATCAATACACACTATGCCGAGATGAACAAAGCGGGCAAAGTGAAACTGATCTGCATCGGCAAAAAAGGATATGATTTCTTTAGCAAGCGGGATTATGAAGTGATCGGGAAGCATGTCGGTGTGTTCAATCAGATGAATTTCACGACCGCAAAGCAGATCGTCGGCGAGATTGTGGATGGATTCGTGAAAGGTGAATACGACAAGGTTGAGGTCATTTCCAACGAATTCAAGAATGCCGTGCAGCAAAAACTGACCATCGGGCAGTTCTTGCCGGTGGTGCAGAATCAGTCATCGGACAAAAAAGCACAATCAACGGATTATATCTTTGAACCGGCGAGCGACGAGATTGTTTCTGCACTTGTGCCAAAGCATCTGAATTTTCAGATGTGGCGAGTGCTTCTCGATTCCAATGCAGCCGAACATGGTGCACGGATGTCGGCAATGGAAAATGCATCCACCAATGCGCGCGATCTGATCAAAGTGCTGCAGTTGAATTATAACAAAGCGCGACAGGCAGCGATCACGAAGGAATTGCTGGAGATTGTAGCTGGTGCCGAGGCCTTGAAAAAAGCAAGCTGATCAATGTTTAAAATATGAAATTGAATCATTGAATCACTGATCCAGTGTATCAATGATTCAATGTTCCGATGTATCAATGGACAAATTATAGTAGGGTTATATCGCTTTTATGTTTGAAACGTTAACTGAACGATTAGACGGTGCGCTAAAGAAACTTCGCGGTCAGCATAGGATCTCGGAAGAGAATACTGCGGAAGCGTTGAATGAAGTCCGTCGTGTATTGCTCGACGCCGATGTGAATTTCGGTGTGGTTACAGCGTTCATTGAAAATGTCCGAAAAAAATCGGTCGGACAGGATGTTGTCACAAATGTTGCGCCCGGACAGCTCATCATCAAGATTATTTATGATGAACTTGTCGCATTGATGGGGAGCGCAAAGGCGGAGATCAATTTCTCCTCCGAGATACCGTCGGTGATCATGGTTGCCGGTCTGCAAGGATCCGGTAAGACAACCTTCAGCGGAAAACTGGCGAACTATCTTAAGAGCAAAGGCAAATTGCCATTGCTCGTCGCAGCGGATACGTATCGTCCCGCAGCTATTGATCAATTGATTGCGCTCGGCGGACAGATCGATGTGCCGGTGTTCAGCAGCAGGACGAATACGGCGCTGGAGATTGCAAAGAAAGCAATCCCGTATGCAAAAGAGAATGCACGTGATGTCGTTATCATCGATACCGCCGGCCGCTTAGCGATCGACGAAGAGATGATGAACGAGGTGGCGAACATCAAGGCCGCCGTAAAACCGAGCGAGATCCTGTTCGTTGTCGATTCGATGATCGGCCAAGATGCCGTGAATACGGCAAAAGCGTTCCACGACCGTTTGGATTATGACGGTGTTGTGTTGACGAAGCTGGATGGTGATACACGCGGTGGTGCTGCATTGTCCATCAGAAGCGTGGTGGGGATTCCGATCAAATTCGTCGGTGTCGGCGAAAAGATGGATGCGCTGGAACAGTTCTATCCGGAGCGCATGGCATCGCGCATTCTCGGCATGGGCGATATTGTTTCGCTGGTGGAGAAAGCGCAACAGACGTTCGATCAGAAGCAGGCAGAAAAGATGCAGGAGAAGATCGTCAAAGCGACCTTTACCTTGCAGGATTTTTACGAGCAACTGCAGCAGATCAAGAAGATGGGTCCGTTATCGCAGGTGATGTCGATGATTCCCGGAGCAAGCAAGTTGGGGAACCTGAATGAAGTGGACGATAAGGAGTTGAAGTACGTCGAAGCAATCATTCTTTCTATGACCAAAGAGGAACGAGCTAATCCGGCTATTATTAACGGCTCGCGGAGAAAACGGATTGCTAATGGCAGCGGCACAACAATCCAGGAAGTCAACAAACTATTGAATCAGTTTACCGAGATGCAGAAGATGATGCGGAACTTTACCAAAGGGAAAAGCTTTGCGAAGATGATGGGACAGCGGCTCGGACGTGCATAACGAATGTATAAATAATAATAAATAAACAATCAATCAGCAGCAATAAAGGAGTAACAACTCGTGGCAGTAAAAATCAGATTACAACGCGGCGGCAAGAAAAAACAGCCGATCTACCGCATCGTGGCAGCAGATTCCCGGTACAAACGTGACGGACGGTTTCTCGAACGTCTCGGACAGTACAACCCCAGCACCGATCCGATCACCATCGACCTGAAAGAAGGCCGCGTGATGTACTGGCTGGGTGTCGGCGCAACGCCGACCGATACGGTGAAAAACCTTCTCAGCCGTAAAGGAATCATGTTGAAATGGACCTTGAAGAAAAAAGGGAAAGACGAAGCGACCATCGCAGCAGAATTCGAAAAATGGTCTGCATCGCAATCCCTGAAGCGCGAAAAAGAACTTGCAAAGAAATCACGCCGGAAAGCAGCAAAGAAAAAAGCAGCAGCGCCCGCAGGGACAGCAGCTCCGGCAGCAGAAGCTCCTGCGCAAGCGTAATACAAAGAGTGCTGTCGTCGCATCACCGTAGATAACTTCGGTCTTCTCATACAAACACAGGAGGCAGATATGCGCGAATTCCTCGAATACGTTGCGAAGCAACTTGTTGACAATCCTGATTCTGTCCAGATTTCGGAAGAGGAGAAGGATAACAAGGTTATCTTTAAGATCAAGGTCGCTCAGGCCGATATCGGGAAGATCATCGGCAAGCAGGGACGGACAGCACAATCGATCCGTGTACTGCTGAGCGCAGTGGCGGCAAAATCAGGCAAGAGGGCTATCTTAGAAGTTGAAGACTAATCAGAACCAGCAACCGCTTCGTGCGGTTGCCCAGATCCGGAAGATCTTTGGCGTGCGCGGCGAGATGAAGATCGAATCATTCGCCCGCACAGCAGAAGAGTTCACACTGCTGGAACAGGTCGTGCTTGGGACGAATGAACATGATGTAGTTCCGTGTGAGATCGAATCGGTGAAGGAACGCGGCGGCGAGATCTATTTGAAACTGCGCGGTATCGATGACAAAACGGCAGCGGATCGTATCCGCGGAAAGTATTTGTTTGTCGAAGAGTCTCTTCGGAAGCAGCTTCCGAAAGAGAAATTCTTCATTGACGAATTGATCGGCTGCACGGTGATAAGTGAAAAAGGGAAGACATTGGGCACGATCAAATCGGTTGATGCGTATCCTGCACAGATGGTCTATACCGTGAGGACGAAGAAGGGGGAAGTACTGCTTCCTGCCGTCCGTGAGTTTATCGTGAATGTGGATGTAGAAAAGAAGGAAATTGTTGTCAGTCCTCCGGAAGGTCTGTTCGACGGAGAGATGTTGTAGAGAACGCGTATGAGAATCGATATCATTTCAGCGGTCCCGCAGTTGTTAAAGAGTCCGTTGTCAGAGAGCATTCTCAAACGGGCGCAGGAAAAGACATTGGCAGAAATCGTGGTGCATGATTTACGCTCCTTTGCACACGATAAACATAAGATCATCGATCTTCCGCCGTACGGGGGAGGAGCCGGGATGATCCTGAAGCCCGAACCGATTTTTGAGTGCATAGAGAAATTACAGTCCGAACGTTCCTATGATGATGTCATCTACGTAACAGCAGATGGCGAGCGGTTCGACCAGAAAATGGCGAACAAGATTTCGCTGCAAAAGAACCTGATCATCCTGTGCGGACATTATAAAGGAATCGATCAACGCGTGCGAGAGACACTCATAACGAAAGAGATCTCCATCGGGGATTATGTGCTGACGGGAGGCGAACTGGCAGCAATGGTTATTGCAGATGCAGTGATCAGATTGATCCCGGGTGCGATCGGAGACGGGGAATCGGCACTGACCGATTCGTTTCAGGATGGATTGCTTGATTCGCCGAGTTACACACGCCCGCCGGAGTTTCGCGGAATGAAAGTTCCCGAAGTGCTGCTTGGCGGTAACCACAAGGAAGTGGCAAAGTGGAAGGAACAGCAGCGGAAGCATAAGACGCAGCATCGGAGAAAAGATCTGTTGTAGGGTGGCATCAGGGTTTTTCAGAGATTGAAAATTAAAAAACATAAATCAATCATCGTCCCGCAGTGCGGGACAAATTAACGAGGTAGGTATGGACAAAATTAAATTAGTCGAAGCAGCGTTCGTCAAATCCGATATTCCGGATTTCAAGGTGGGCGATTCATTGAACGTGCATGTTCGCGTCGTTGAAGGCGACAAAGAACGTATCCAGCAATATCAGGGCGTGGTGATCGGCCGCCGCGGCGAAGGCATGGGCGCAACATTCACCGTCCGGAAGATCTCGGACGGCGTTGGTGTGGAACGAATCTTTCCGCTCCATTCACCGCGTATCGCGAAGATTGAACGGGTGAAAGAAGGCCATGCACGTCGTGCAAAACTGTACTATCTGCGCGGACTTGCCGCAAAACAGATTCGTCAGAAAACAGGCGCAAACCAGTGAGTATACCGGTTCGCATTGGAGCCCTTCGCGAACTGCTCACACAGCCTTTGTATCGAACACTCAAAAGTTCCTCCGGTTTTCCGGGGGAACTTTTGTTTGATACACCGTCCGTGCATATCGACGGTTTAATGAGCAATGAACGTATCGCTGCGTTTGTTCCCCCTGTTGATTTTGCACAGAACAGTTCCGGCATGGTGTTGTATCCGAACATTGGTGTATCGTCCATCGGGTACAGCAATGTGGCGCGATTATATCTGCGGAAGAACATTCCAATCATCCGATCGATGGCTGTGGGAAATGTTTCGACAACGGATGTCGTGCTGACGCGTATCGTGCTCGGTGAAAAATATGATTCCGAGCCGGCGATCGTACCGGTCATCGGATCAGTCGATGCAATGCTGGCAAAGGCAGATTGTGCTTTGATTTCCGGCGATTCGTTGTTGACGCTGCAGAGTGAGCATCCATTTATCGATGTTGTCGATGAATGGTCCGATATCACCGAGCTGCCGTTCGTTCACACTATTTGTATTACCCGAAGCGATACATTTTCCAACGATATCAATACATTGCTGACCGCTTCTCAAGAATTGGGAAAAAATAGTATTGAATCTATCGCGAATGAGCTTGCCGCAGAGACCAACCAATCGGCAGACTTGCTCCAAAATTATCTCTCCCATTTTTCCTATGGATTTGATGAATTATCCAAGGCATCGCTGGAGGAGTTTTTCCGGATGGCATTCTACTACGGGATGCTCAGCGATGTTCCTGAGCTCAATCTTGAACAGTGATAATACTGTTCTTGAAACTCTCCGTTTTTCAGTGTAATTTGGTTCAATGCTGAAAAATCTCCTCATTAAAAACTACGCACTCATCGAAGAAATATCCGTCGAGTTTTCTTCTGGATTGACCATCATTACCGGTGAAACCGGTGCCGGCAAATCTATTTTGATCGATGCACTGGGTCTGCTGCTGGGTGAACGTGCCAGCACCGAAATGATTCGCACCGGCGCAGAAAAAGCGATTGTGGAAGGTGTGTTTGATAGCAAAGGAAATGAACGCGTTGCTGATATCCTGCGTGCAAATGAAAATGATGTCACCGAAGAACTGATCATCCGCCGTGAGCTTACCAGCAAAGGGCAGAGTCGCTGTTTTGTGAATGATTCTCCCGTATCAGTCTCTTTGTTGAAAGAGATCGGCGATGCATTGGTGGATCTGCACGGACAGCACGAACATCAGTCGCTGCTGCATCCAGAAACGCATATCGAATTCCTGGACGATTTCGGCGGATTTGAAAAAGAGATTGTCGCATATCAGGTTGCGTACCGCCACCTTGCCGAATTAACGTCGAAGAAACGCGAACTGCAGGACCAAGAACAGCAACTGAAAGCAAAGAAATCATTGTTCGAGTTCCAGATCAAAGAGATCGATGCTGTAAACCCGCAGAGTGGCGAAGAAGAACATCTTGAATCGGGACTGAAGATCTTGGAAAATACCGAGAAACTCAGTGAACTGACGACTGGTATCCATCAATTGCTGTATGAAGCGGAAAATTCTGTCCGTGACAATTTGGTGAAAGCACGGAAGTTGGTGGAGCAACTTGCGGAAATCGACTCGTCGTTTGCAGAATCGGTCACCGATGCTCGTTCTGCAGAAGTGATCGTCGATGAGCTGTCAAAACAAGTACAGAGTTATGCGTC
>JBAYJG010000150.1:0-7804 GCA_041665225.1 Bacteroidota bacterium | reverse complement strand
TTCCTTGGGTCCGGATTTTTCCTTCAACGGTTGTTCCTGCACCGATGAGGTTCAAATTTTTTAACGAAGTGTTGTCTGCCATCGGAGTTCGCTCGCAATCAAATAATCGTTTGGGTTTTGTGCTCTGCCGTTATTCCATACTTCAAAATGCAAATGCGGACCAAAACTTGTCCGTCCCGAGTTCCCCAATAACGCGATCGGTTCTCCGCGTTTAACAAATTCCCCGACCCCCTTTAACACAGTCTGATTGTGTTTATAGATCGTCAGATATCCCCCTCCGTGCGACAGCATCACTGTATGTCCGTCATCGATCGTGAAACCGGAGAACACTACATAACCGTTCGCTGCTGCAACGATCAACGATCCAATCTTGCCAGCATAATCGATACCGATATGTCCTTTTTCGGATTCGAAGCGCCGTGATACATATCCAACCGCCGGTGCGATGATGGGAAATTCTGCACGAAACGTCACTTCATCATTCCGGAAGTTCGCCGCCGGTCGATAGACAACATCCGATGAAGGCTCTGTCGATTGTAGCTGTGGCTCATGTTCCTTCACCGGCACATCGGGAACAGCGTTCACCTGCTCCGCTAATAGCGAATTGGCGGAACCGAGATTAAAGGTGCTGTCTTCCGGCAGCTCCTTCTGGCCTAATGCATTGCGTAATTTATTATTGTATTCGCGAAGAACCAGAACTTCACTGGTTATCCGGTTCAATCGTTTTTGCACTTCGAACAATTCAGAGCCATACCTCTTCTGTAACTGTTCTTCTGACATCGGCAGGAGCAAACCTGCTGGCGTATATACGATCGTCGCGATGGTCAGCGATGCAATCAGCGTGACTATTCCCACGCACACCAGCACTATCGTCAATACAGAGGCTTTGAAGGATTTTGTCGAACCGGTATCTCCCTGCGGAATCACCACAATTTCAAACGCATTTTCCTTCGATGCGTGATGATCTCGCTCAGATGGCATTCGCACTCCCACAAAGCATGTGACTTGATACTAAATTGGACTACAAATGTAAAAAAAAAGTGCCAGAGATGCAACGGAATTTTACCGGGAAGGAAACGGCAAGTTATTGTCGATTATGATGTTGCCGTACTTTTTCTTCGATGGATTGCTGTATTTTCTCGCGAAAAATGCCGCGAGAGAACCGGAGTGCATACTGACGGATCTGGGCGGGATTAAAATTGATTAATGATAACCTCTGGAGTGCATTCTGCAATGATTCGGTCGTTTGCCGATCGAAAAAGAGTCCCGTCTCCCCATCAACGATAGTCTCCAATGCACCTCCTTGTCCGAACGCGACGACCGGTTTGCCGGAGGCCTGGGCTTCCAACGGAACGATGCCAAAATCTTCTACACCGGGGAAGATCAATGCGCTGCACCGCGCATATAATTGAGCAAGCTCGTCATCGCTTTGCCAGCCGAGAAATTCTATGTTCGATTTTGCGATAGACCGCAGCCGTTCGGTTTCCGGACCTGTACCTGCTATAATCAGACGTTTACCGTTGTTGTTGAACGCCTCCACCGCCAGATCAATCCGTTTGTACGGGACTAGAGCACTGACGATCAATGCAAAATCGTCCGACGTTTCAGAAAGAATGAACTGTTCCGTATCGACCGGGGGATAAATCATATCTGCATCGCGCCGATAATGTTTTTTGATCCGTTTGCGGATCTCCTCTGAGATCGCAATGAAATACGTGACGTGGGAGGAAGTTTTCACATCCCACCATCGGAGCAGCGGTGCAATCATCATCATAGCAAAACGTGTGAAGATACCGGCTTTTCCTTTCCCAAAATATTGATCATACATATCCCAGACGTAGCGCATCGGCGTAAAGCAATAGCAGATATGCACTGCCTCCTTCCGCACGCGGACATTCTTTGCGACGGCATGACTTGTTGAGATCACAAGATCATATTCCGACAGATCGAATTGTGCGATGGCGAATGGAAACAACGGAAGGTACTTGCGGTATTGTTTCGCTTTCCCCGGAAGAAAATCGATAAATGATGTAATGATTGTTTTCGACTCAATCACGGGTGACATCGTTCCCTTATTATGGAGCAAGGTATAGATCGGTGCATCGGGGTAGAGCTCGCAGAGGACTTCGAGGCATTTTTCCCCGCCGCGCATTCCGGTAAGCCAATCATGGACAAGTGCGACTTTCATAGATAGATTAATATACAAAACATGATCTGCGGATAATACTATTTTCCTTTACAATTTGGAAATTGTCAACCAGTTCTTGCTTCGCTTTTGCATGCTGTTTATATTATCACCAATGCCTGCCTCCTTGGAATCATATCGGACACTTTTTCCGCACCTTCAGACAGGAAAATTGTGGCTGAACCACGCCGCGATCAGTCCGCTGAACAACCGGACGAAACATGCTGTGGATCAGTATCTTCTCAACCGCTCCGAAGGAACGATCGACGATTTTCCACAGATCGTACAGCTCAGCGATAATGCAAAGACGGAGATCGGAACACTGATCAATGCACCGAGCGAACGAATCGGCTTCGTCAACAACACCTCCGACGGATTGAACATCCTTGCGAACGGCATTCCGTGGAAGAACGGCGACAGGATCCTGCTGAACGACAGTGAATTCCCGACGAACGTCGTCCCTTTTTTGAATTTGAAACGTCTCGGTGTGGAGATCGATTTTGTGAAATCCAAAAACGGAGAGATTCTGCTGGATGACATCGCTGCTGCGATTACACCGAGCACGAAATTACTCTCCATCAGTTTTGTACAATTCCTTTCGGGATATGTTTCCGATCTTGCAGCCATTGGAACATTATGCCGTACCAATGGCATCATCTACTGCGTTG
Source organism: Bacteroidota bacterium (assembly GCA_041665225.1). Classification (GTDB taxonomy): domain Bacteria; phylum Bacteroidota; class Ignavibacteria; order UBA10030; family UBA8401; genus UBA8401. Next base: position 4,951 of record JBAYJG010000150.1, on the reverse strand, counting down.
ATGCGATTCAGGGAGTCGGTTCGACGCCGATTGACGTGCAGCAGACGAAGATCGATTTTCTTTCGTGCGGAGGGCATAAATGGATGCTCTCGATGATGGGATTAGGATATGTGTATCTAACCGAAGAAATGCAAAGCAGAATCACACAGCAGTTTATTGGATGGACGAGCAACAAACATTACTTTTCCAATCTCTTCGATTACCGGTTGGATCCTGATGATTCAGCTCGGCGGTATGAAAACGGCGCACAGAACAACGCCGGCATTATTGCCATGGGAGAATCGGCAAAATTATTAAATGAAGTTGGAATTTCTGCGATCCATCAGCACCTGGTAACATTAACGGACCATGTGATTGCCTTTGCCGACCGTGTAGGGATCGAACTATTCACTCCGCGGCAGCGTGCAACACGGACGGGGATTATCACTTTAAAAATACCGCAAGCGCAGAATGTGTTTGATGCGCTGAACAACCGCAACATCATCGTCTCGCTGCGTGAGGGAAAAATTCGGATCTCTCCCCACTTCTACAATACAATCGCGGATATTGAAACAGTCTGTACAGCTGTGAAGGAAGTGATGTCATGAGTGTCCTCCTCATCATCATATTCTTCATCCTTGCATTTCTGCTTACCTGCTCTGCGCTTGTCTTCGTTATTGGTCCGGTGATGCTGTTGAATCCTCGCCGGCGGGGAGAACATTTCTATCAAGGGCGGGGATTACCGACATCGCCGGCTCAACTCAATATGGCATTTGAAGATTTCCGTTTTGCTGCTGCAGACGGAGAATCACTGTTGAGCGCATGGTTCATCGCTGCCGAGAAACCGATCGGAACGATTATTTACCTGCACGGTGTGGCGGATAATAAGATGAGTGATCTTCTCCTGGCAAAAGTATTTCATGACAATCATTTTAATGTATTGATCTATGATTCACGTGCACACGGAGAAAGCACCGGGCGTCACTGCACCTATGGCTATCACGAAAAATACGATGTGCAGAAAGCGATCGATGAGATACGAAAGATTGGCGTGGAAAAAAAGATCGTTGTCGGGAATATCGGCGTCTTCGGCACATCTATGGGGGCGGCGATCGCACTGCAGGCAGCGGTGATTGAACCGAGAATTCGCGCGATCGTTTCGGAAGCGTCGTTTGCCACACTGCGTCAGATCACCGTCGATTATCAAAAGCGATTGATGCGACTGCCGTGGCATTTCCTTCGGAATATTGCCATGAAGCGGAGCGAGGCCATCGCCGGTTTCAAACACAGAGAAGTCTCTCCTCTTTCCGCTGTGTCAAAGATTCATGTGCCAATTTTCTTTATCCATGGCATCGAAGACCGCTTTATAAAATACCAATACACACAAGAATTGTTCGTTGCCGCAAACGAGCCGAAAGAATTATGGTTTGTAGCCGGTGCGAACCACAGCGACATTCATCAGATCGGCAAAAAAGAATATGAAGAGCGGATTGTGAAATTCTTTGTGTCGCACCTCACCTGAGTTACCCATCACGTATTCACGTGATTGCTCTTTCTCCAATTTTTTCCCTTCTTGCTTACACACATTGTGGGGAATTCTATGAAAAAAGAATTATTTTGTTTATTAGTAGTAATTTTATTCTCTTCCTGCCTCAAAGAACCGACAACGGGTCCGCAAACAAGCATTGGTGCTCCACCTGCTGATTTTTACTTACGCCAGAATTATCCAAATCCATTTGTTGATACAACGACGATAAAGTATGGAGTTCCAATCAGTGGCGGAACAGCTTCTACTGTTACCATTATCGTTTATGACCCTCTCCGTGAACCTGTGCGGACGTTGGTTAACAATAATGCTCATCCCGCGGGAGGTTTTGCAACAAAATGGGACGGCAGAAATTCCAGAGGGATACAAGTACCTTCCGGAACGTATACAATCGAGATGCAAGGATTTACTCCGCAGACCGTCATCATTCGAATTACTGCAATCAAGAAATAAGGGAGAACAATGAAAACATTTCTGGCAGTTCTCATTATCAGTTGTTCACTTACCCCGTTATTTTCACAAGACGGTGACCAAGTATTCACTTCTTCTTCCAAGGAACGAGATACAATCTTTGCTGAAGTGCCGATACCAAAACTGAGCGCGGGAGTTTACGGCGGTGTGGGATTCATCAGTCCCGACAAGGTGAACGATCAGATCGAATTAAACAATTCCATTTATGACGCCGAAGAATCTCCCATCAGCCGGCCGGCACAATGGGGTATCTGGTTTGCCTATCGACCCAAGAATCTCACCAACTTCCTTTCTCTGCGTGCGGAGATGCTTACGTCATCACGAACCTATTCCTTCACGACAAACATCACACAGAACGATACGCCGATTATTGCAACTGTACCGTCGACAACAAAGTATCGGTATTCCGTTTATCCATTCTCAATTGGTACTGGAGCGGTCTTGTTCAAGACCACTGTTAAAGCGGAGATCGGTTTTGTTTTTGCGCTGGCGTACATCACGCAGGAAACATCCGTTCCGGGATATTCCGAGTCCGAAGCAACGTACGGGGGGGAAGGATACGGATTCCGGGCAAATCTTCAGCAGGTGATCCCGATTGAAGGAACACTCGGTGTCACGTTCGACATCGGCTACCGGTATCTTGTGATTGATGAATTCCGGGACCCCAAAGGAGTCCTGATGAAAAACACCGAATTGAATTACAGTGGGATCAATGTTTCGGCAGGATTGTCATACGGGTTTTAAACGGTAGTGATTTTGTGACCCATCGTTTCAGTGTGGTTTTACAAAAAAGCAATCGATACACCATTTTGGTGAAACGATCGCTTTTTGTTTTTTCGACACGACAAACTATTTGTGTTAATAACTCCCCAGCAGGCTTACGTCAAATCTCGAACCTTTTGGAGCATAACTAAAATCGAAACGAAAAATATCCCCGATTCTCCCCAGGCCGAGTGTATATTCCCAATAGATCCCCGAAGTGGATATCAATAGAGGTTGTAATTGCGGTGTTTTCGTCCAAATGTTTCCGGCAGAGACTCGCAAAATAATATCACTACTCTCCTTTGAAATATTCAGAAACAGTAGCGGAATATTCCTCAAGTTATATTCGCATGAGGCCGCATAATAATTGTCGCCAGAATATTCATGTGCGGAAACTGTGCGGAAAGAATGCGGCGAAGCGATATTCGAAATAGTCGATTGCATCGCAAAACTGCGCTGCCGCGGAATGATGCCATCCGAATACCCGGCAGAAGCCGCAAGACCAATGTACGGATAAAACAACATCGCTGTTCCCATTGTCGGTATGCGAACTGCTGCTTCTGCATAGACCGAGGTAAAAGAAAAATCGCTGCCGAATTCCAGTGAAGAGTGTTCCGCAAGCAGTTTCCATGAATCTGCCGGTTCCGCAAAAAACAGATTTTGTTGTTCTTCGCTTTGTCCTGCCAACTCCACTCTAATCGCGCGCATTCTCCCATTAAGCACCGGGGAATTATCACGAAACCGTTTTTTTGTGCCGATGAAACTCAAAGAAAAGTCGCTGTATTTCTTCACGGAAAATTCTCGTTCATTTTCGTAAATCACTTTTGCTGTCAAGGTTGCGGGGAGTTCAATCAAGATATACGGAGCAACTCCTCTGCGGCCATAATAATTATAATAGTCTTCTCCGTTAAAAAACGCCGACATTGTCCGCAACAATTCGCGCACAGAATAGTTCACCGGAAAGGAAGAAATATCGTTAAAAAAATCAATTCCAAACCTTACCGAAGGAGATGAATGCAGCAACAGTTCCGGCCGCAGAGAGACTTTTTCCCGTTCATCGGCAAATCCATATCCCCCCTTTGCATGGATTCGCACGGCAGAAGAAAGATCCACCGTTGCCTTCACTCCAAGAAACACTCCTTCTACCCTGTTGTACCGCAGATCTGCCATTTCGATGTATGGCTTATACTCGTTGATATTCGTCATGAACTTCAATAACGGCGGCATCCGTTTCATTTGATTCTCAATCACCGAGTACGATTTGCTTTCTAGAGGATTGAGAGGAAAGACCTTGATATTCGTCCATTGCGCCGTGTCGTACGATTGCGCGGAAGGGAGCATCGTCAGCGAAGGAATGGCGGCAATGGTGTCTGCGAATTCTGCATTCGCCGTGTATTCATAGCAGATGACCGATTTGTTATAGTACATCGGTCTGTTTAATTTTATCATCATGTAATTAAGATACATTTCGGCGGCGATATGATATTCCAGCGGAAACCAGAATCGGTTATCATACAGGGAGAATTGTTGGACGAACTCGAACTTTTTGAACTCGAAGAAAGGAATATGAAAAATGTTGTTTGGTGCAAGCGTTGCCTGCATCAGCGCAAAACTGGAATCCGCAATGGTAATTCTTCCGGAAAACAGCGGCTGCGTTTGCGTTTTGGGAAGTACTTCTATCTCAAAGTAGCGGTGATATTGATCGCTGATGGTCCGTTTCAAAACAAAATCATAGTACCGAAATGTTGAATCTGCCATCGGCGAGATGAACGTATATCCCCAATGCCGGACCGAATCGTCATAAAAATTGACAAAATCTCTCACCAGTGCGAATTGAAATTCTTTCGGAAGATTGCTGCTTTGTCGTCGATAAACGACGACTTCTCTGGCCGAATCATTTTTTTGCCAGTACAGATCTGAATACGCTTCGGAGATCAGTCCTAATGCCGTATCCGTTCCGAAGGTGTCTTTTGTATAGACGCGAGCTTTGTATGTCTGAATAAGTTTTTGCTGTCTCTTTTTTCGTTCCAATGCTTCTCGGATGATCGACATTGCCGGATCTTCTCCTACCACAACGATCTCCTGCATGCGGATTTCTGTTTGGTTTAACTGTACGTTGATCGTTGTATCAGATGAGAGATTGACCATTAACAATATCGGCTCGTACCCAATGTAACTGAAAACAATAGTATG
>JBAYJG010000149.1:0-7819 GCA_041665225.1 Bacteroidota bacterium | reverse complement strand
GATCTTGCGAAGCGATTCTCCTGTTGCATCATGTAATTCCGTAGGAAAGGGACCATTGCCCACTCTTGTGGAATACGCTTTAACGATGCCGATAATGGATTTTACCGACGTTGGAGGAATCCCAAGTCCGGTGCATGCACCGCCGCTGGTTGGATTGGAAGAGGTAACGTACGGATACGTTCCATGATCAACATCCAACAGTGCACCCTGTGCGCCTTCGGCTAAAATCTTTTTCTTTTTCCGCAAAGCCGCATTCAAGAATGCAGAAGTATCGGCGATATACGGATCGATCTTCTTATCGAACTCCTGGTATTCATTGACGATCTTGTCCACATCGATTTCCGTCTTGCCGTACACTTTGCTCAGCAATTGGTTCTTCTCTTCGATGTTCATCGTCAGTTTTTCCCGCAGCACTTTCCTGTCCAGAAGATCCACTACACGGATGCCGGTCCGCATATATTTGTCGATATACGCGGGACCGATGCCTCGTCCGGTCGTTCCGATCTTTTGGGCCCCTTCTTCCCTGAGCGAATCCAGTAATTTGTGATAGGGCATGATCAAATGGGCGTTATGGCTGATGAATAATCGTCCTTCTATCTTAATGCCGAACGATTTGATCATATTGATCTCGTCCATTAAAGCGACGGGGTCGATGACGACGCCGTTGCCTATCACGCACTGTACGTTCTTTTGAAAGATCCCCGAAGGGATCAAATGGAGGACATAGGTCTTATCGCCGATTACTACCGTGTGACCTGCATTCGCACCTCCCTGATACCGTGCAACGATATCTCTCTTCTCGCTGAGCATGTCAACGATCTTTCCTTTGCCTTCATCGCCCCATTGCGCCCCGACAATAATTGAAACTGACATAGATTTTTTTCAATAATAAGTGAACAAATAAATGAAATGCTGAATGAGTATAGCAAGAATTGTCTCTAATCTCAAATATGAAAATCATTGCAGAAGAGTTTCTTGCAACTCCATGCATTTTTGAGTAATTTCATTTCAGACGCAATCGTATTCAATCCCAACAATGTCACAACTGAAGACAACTTCCACGAACATACAGGCATCAACTCCCAAAACCAAAGAGGAAATTCTCGCCCAGCGCAGACTGGACTCCCGTGCGGAAGACTCACGAAACATCAAAAAAGCGTTAAAAGGGGATCAGGTTGCGTATCGTGCCATTCTGAAAAAATATCACGATCAGGTCTATAATCTACTGTATAGGATGGTGCATGATAAGGATGAAGTTGAGGATCTGACACAGGAAGCGTTTATTAAAGCATTCAATTCGCTCAAGAATTTCAATGAGGAGTTTGCTTTCTCCACCTGGTTATACAAGATTGCTACGAATAATTGCATCGATTATATCCGGAAAAAGAAACTGGCAACATTTTCCATCGATAAACCGCTGGAATCAAAGGATGGAGAGTACAGCTTTGAGATTCCCGACTCCACGTACGAACCGGACAAGACATTAATTGCCGGTCAGAGAACTAGAATTCTGGAAGAAGCGATCAATGCACTTCCGGAGAAATACCGTCAGGTGATCATCATGCGGCATACCGAGGACAAGGATTATCAGGAGATCGCAGACGAGTTAAAACTGCCGCTGGGTACCGTAAAGGCACATATTTTCCGCGCCCGGGAGATACTGTACAAGCGGTTAAAGAAAAAAATTCATCACTATTAGCCGCAACTCTTTACCGATCAATAACGTAAAAGTCTATCAGCCCCATTAACTAAAGGCTGAATTATGAAAACTTTCACAATGTTGTTTTTACTTTCCGTAGTATTCTTCTCGGGTTCTCTCTCTGCTCAACACTTGCAGCGGGAAATTAAAAAGACCGATGAACAGGAAGTACGAGTAAAGATCGAATCTTCCTTTGGCTCTGTGAATATCGAAAAAGGGAACAAGGAGAAGATCGTCCGTGTGTACTACCGACAAAAAGAAAAAGACCGGCAACCGACACTAGACATGAACTATTATGTGCGCAAAGGCGTCGGGGAATTGAATCTTGAAATGCACCCAGAAGGGAAAGAGGTTCGAAGTTCTGAAGATGGAGATATGTCTGTGCATGTCAACGCCGATGTAAATTTCAATAATGACGAATGGTACATTGAATTGGCTGAGGGGATCCCGCTTTCCATTAATGCGGAGCTTGGCGCAGGGAAGAGCAATTTTGATTTGACAGGACTTACCATCAATAATCTTTCGATCACCACCGGCGCCAGTTCGTCCAAATTGAATTTTGACGAACGGAACAACGGCGAGATCAAGGATCTAAAGATCGAATCCGGCGTGAGTAAATTTGTCGCCAACAATCTGAATAACGCAAATTTTGAACGGATGCATTTTGAAGGCGGAGTCGGAACATATTATCTGGACTTTGGCGGCGAGTTGAAAAAAGATGTGAAGGTGGATATCAATGTCGGGCTCGGCGCGATGACCATTGCGGTTCCCAGAAATATTGGTGTAAAGATCAAATACGAAGACAGCTGGCTTTCTAATCTCTCCCTTGATGACGATGATTTTATCCGGAGGAAAAAAGGAGTCTATGAATCCCAAAACTATTCGAGCGCGGAAGGGAAAATGGATATTTCCATAGAATCTGGATTGGGAAGTATAAAACTCAAGCGGACCAAATAGATACGCAACACTACTTGCCAGGCAGTTCCCCTGGCAAGTTTCATTTTACACTATGCCGGATAATATCGTTTTTCCCGTATTTCTCATCCTTTCTCTGCTGTCCCTCTCGCTTGGATTGTTCGCAGGATATTTTGCCTATAAGAATTCTCATAAATTGGAGACGGAGATGAAAATGGTCTTCTGGTCGATCATCTCTCTGGGGTGCGTGGTATTCGGGGGATTAATCTGGGCATGGTTCTTACTACCCATCATCATCAATCATCTCTGAACAATCATTTGTTGCCGTAATAAAAGTACGAAGCTCCACCGAATCCTTCGCGGTAGTCTTTCATTTTCCCCAATTTTGTTACTGCCCTACGGTACGCAAGCGACGGATTGATCTCCATCGATAAAGATGAATAGAAATTTTCGCCGAATGTCTTGCTGATGGTCGAAGTAATCGGGAATTGTGTGGCAACGATGCCTGCTGAACCGTTTAAAAACCACAGGATGGGATGAAGATCGGACATTGTATTTGTTGTCGTCTGGGCGTCCGATAGGTAGACAATTTGAAACGGATGCAGTGAAGTGAATTTTGCCACCGGCACCGCTATTCCAGATTTCGATGCGCTTCCGTCAGAGACGGTGAAAGAATATTCTCTATTAAGATTTGAGACATATTGCGATGAGATCTGCAAGATCTCTCCCAGGGCAGAATCCAGTTTTGCTTCTGTCGCTGACTGGTTGACCAGAACCTGCGTGTTTCTGAAGAAGGATCTCGTGTCGCGCAATTCAAATTCCAATCCCCACCGAAAATCCGGCGTGAATCCAACGGTGACGACATTGTTGATGAACCGTGGGATCTGCGCCGTGGAATTGATGAGGGCTACATGCGGCATATATACAATATTGGTCATTTCCGTGACCGGCACTTCACCGTTCATCAAACTATGGAACGGAAATTTTTCAAAATGAACGGGCGGGATAATGATCAGTTTTTGTCCCAGTGACGATTCGATCGGTTTCAACAGCAGAGCATAAAGCTCCTGGGAAAGGCCGGACAAAACATTCCGTTGCAGTGACGGAGACTGCAAACCGTCGATCATTCTCTGCATTTGTTTTCCAACGGTATTTGCATACGAAGAAAGTTTTACTGCAGAAATCTCTGCATTGGAGCGAAAGATGAATACCCACAGCTCATTATTGACAAGGCAGAAATCGGCCAAAGTGGACGTTGAAGCAAGTCTCGCATTCATCATTTGACGAAGGGACTGCTGCGAAAAGCCGATAAATGTGAAGACAGGATATTCCCGCATTAATGTAATAGCATCGGATTCCACTTTGCTTCGGATATATTTCAATCGCTGCTGCAGTTTTGAAGCGTAATTTTTATTGGTACTGCCGAGATGGAAAAGCTCGAGCTGCAGCTGAAATTTTTCCCTCAATCCGCTGGTGAATTCTACATACCGTGTGCGTTTTCCCGGATCCCTGAACATGAAGGGGAGGTCTTTCAGCTCCTGCTGCAGGGACACACTCCGCATCGTTTCGTAATAGGTCAGTGCTTCGGCATATCGGTGGACCTTTAACAACACAGCGATCAGCCGTTCTGAAAACCATTCATTGGCGCCATATGATCGCGACGAAGTGCTATACAATTGCTCCACCGGAACCGGTAAAGTATAATGTTCAGGTGGAACAGTATTGTCCAAGTACTTTTCAAATGACCGCTTATAGAACGTGATGGCTGCGCCTTCATCTCCGGAGAGTTCCTTCAACATTCCTAACCGTTGAGTGGCGATCGCTTCGCCCAAACCGAAACCCTGGCGGGCAAACAATGTCTGTGCTTGTTCATACAGCTGTGATGCACGAATCATTCCTTCCTTGGCATTGCGAAAGACGGAAACTTTCGACAGGCAATCCGAGATCCGTATCAGCAGGTAGGCCTGCAGATATCCGCTGGAGCTTTCTTTTGCGAGTGTGTATGCCGCCACGTAGTACTGTTGAGCTTCCGGGAAAGAAAAATTATTGAAATATAATTCGCCGAGTCCGAGCAGGGAGAGGATACGTTCTTCAGAATTACCCGCTGTGTTGTTTTGATCGAGAATGCTGATTGCCTGCAGATAATTCGCGCGGGCAAAGGCAACATCCTCCGTTCGGGAAAAAGTGGTTCCCGTTTCGCGGTAAAATTTTGGTCTATTCAATCCGGGGTCGTTCGCAGCAAAGATCGATTCGACCTGCTGGAATACGGTATACGCTTCGTCTGTTTTACCAAGGGGGGTGAGCGCATCAATCATCGCGGTGTTCGTTTCTACCAGCCGGGGAATATCGGGCATGGACTTGAAATACTGCTGTGCCGCCGTTAGGTACGGCACTGCTTCGACGTACTGATGTAACGTAAGATGCAATTTTCCAGCTTCAAGGCCTGCCAGTGCATGAAGGTTATCCAAACGGTATACAGCAGAACTGGAGTATGCCTCGTGTAACAGCCGGATCGCTTCGGCGGTGTTTCCCAGTTGAAAATGCAATTTTGCCATTTGAAACATCGTATGCAGTTCGGCGGTGCGGTCAGCGGCGGATTTATAGAGTTCCCGAACGGCGGCTAAGGTCTCCAGAGCAGGAACAATCTTTCCGGCGAGTACCTGGACAGAGGAGAGTACAGCATAATTTTCGGCAAGCTTTGCATCGTTGTTCGCCTCAGCATAAATATCGATGACTTCTGCAAGAAGGCGTTCGGATTCCTCGTAATTCTGGCTGGCGATCTCGGTATTCGCCTGTTGCGATAAACGCTCTGCTTTTTCCTTCGGCTGTTGGTCAGAATCCCAGCATCCGGTGAAGAGAAGTGCGAACAGTATTGTGGCTGAGAACTTACCCATGGGTCCATCAATATAAGAAGAGCTGTTTAAAACAAAAAGTCCCGCAGCAGCGGGACTTTTTGTTCAGCAAAGGAACTGCTTAGAATGCAAAGAAAACGCCTGCCGTAGCAGAGTTTTGTTTGCCGATGTTATAATCAGCATTGATGTTGATGACGAGCAGTCTGATGCTCAGTCCAATTGTCAAGCGGGTTGTGTTTTCGCCTTCGAGTTCGAATGCAATGTGCTCTGTCTTGTTGTTTGCAGGATTGCTGGGATCGGTGTATGTCGGGAAATCATATCCGAATGTCATTGTGGATGATTCAAACATGAAACCTGCATATGGCGTAACGTTCAAGAATGCAAAGCCGAATTGTTTGCTGGCATTCAGACCGAATGATGATGTCTTTGCTGTCATCAACGTTCCGACTTCTAATTTTTGCGTGAAGAAACTTGCGCCGAGGTCAACAACGGGAATCGGGAACCACATACCGAGATTATGTTGGATACCGAAACCAAAATATTTGAATTTTCCGAGATCTTTGTCAATTTCAACTTCCGGCAGGTAACGGAATGTTGCCTGTGTTCCATAAATTGTTCCGATGCTGAATTGCGGTGCTGCCAGTGGAATTGTGGCTGCACCGTCCATAACACCGGTAACAGCGGTTATGCTCTGGGTTGTTCCGTTAATCGTCATCGTATTTCCGTTGACGTTGAGGGTCTGGGTTGGAACAACAATTTTCAAATAATCTGCTTTTGTTCCGACGATCGTTGGACCGGACATGCTAACATTAAATGACTGGGCTGCAATAGCATCAATTACATCCTGCTTTTGCGCGGAGCTCAACAAATTATAATTTTGAACATTCGCTGCCAATTTCTCAGCTTCACTGTTGGAACCGACTGGTCCGCCGCTGAATTTGAAATCAGCTTGGAGATTAAACGTTTTATTTTCTTCCGTTGTGAAGGTTCCCATGCCTACGAGACCGACTTCGAGATCGATTCCGAAAATCTTTGTTGCCGGAGCTTTGTGGAACCAGCCGCCGTTCATGTTATTTCCAAAACCGCTCACTACCGGTTGAACGAATGCTTTACCGGCAGAGATGCCAAGGTTTTTCATCGTTCCTGCAAAACCGCCTTCTTCTGTCTGTGCAAATGCAGATCCCATCAGCATAATCACTGCCAATAAGATCGAACGTAGAGTTTTTTTCATTGTGAACCCCTTTGTATTGTGAGTAGAACAAATGTGGATGAGTGAAATAGAAATTTCATGCTTTGGGGGAGGTAAGCAAGATTTTAGACTTTTTCTTGTGAAGACTTTACAAATATACTGCTTTTCTCTCTAAACGCAACAGTTTTTTGTTGCGAATACGCTCCTTTTTTTTTACCATTGTAGTAACTTTCTGAGGCAGTTATGAAATCCATAGGTATTAAAAAACTCTATTATTCCATCAGCGAAGTGAGCAAAATCACCGATCTGGAACAATATGTGTTGCGATACTGGGAGTCCGAATTCGAACAGTTGAAACCGCAGAAGAACCGCGCCGGGAACCGGGTTTATACGAATAAGGATATCAAACTGATCCTGCATATTAAAAAGCTGCTTCGTGAAGAGCGGTATACAATAGAGGGGGCAAAGCAGGTATTAGTGGATTTTCAATCGGATGAAACGGGCGAGCAAACAGTGTTGCCGTTTGCCGAAACATCGGACAGTTCGAAACCGGTGCTGCAGCAGCCGGTAACAAAAGTGACCGATCCGAAGTTGAAGGAGGACCTGGCCGAGGTCCGCACGTTGCTGCAGGATGTATTAACGAAATTGAATTAACAGCAAATGTTGTATAACAAAAAAAGTCTTCCACTACGGAAGACTTTTTTATTTGTCGGAATGGCGGGATTCGAACCCGCGACCCCTACCACCCCAAGGTAGTGCGCTAGCCGGGCTGCGCTACATTCCGATGTGTTTCTTTAATTTCTTTTAGAGTCAACCAACCTGAAGGGGATTTTAGAAAAACTTCCCGAGTAACTGCTTCTTTACGGGATTGAAATTGTTCACAATATACTAAAATCCAGGGTACTCCAAATTTTGTTGATGCAACTCTTTTACTATTATGCCTTTTAAATCGGGAATCCAAATCAATTGTTTGCCCGATATAATATTTGTCTTTTGACTGACTATAGATTATATAGAGAAAATACATCTGTTTGGTAGTGTGCTAGCCGGTCCCGAAGGGATCCCGTTGGGAGCTGCGCTACATTCCGATGTGTTTCTTTAATTTCTTTTAGAGTCAACCAACCTGAAGGGGATTTTAGAAAAACTTCCCGAGTAAATGCTTCT
>JBAYJG010000148.1:0-7841 GCA_041665225.1 Bacteroidota bacterium | reverse complement strand
GTCTTCACAGCATTGATGAATGCCTTCACATTTTCCACCGGCGTTTCAGGAAGAATACCGTGTCCCAGATTGAAGATATGCCCTGATCCGTTGCCGTATTTCGCCAGGACTGATTTTACGCCTTGTTCAATCCGTTCCGGAGTTGAGAAGAGCATTGTCGGATCAAGATTTCCCTGCAGCGCAGTTTTATTGCCGATAAGATTACGCGCTTTTCCAATATCGGTCGTCCAGTCCAATCCGACGACATCCGCTCCCGTGTCTGCAATCTTCTTAAGTGAATGTCCGCAGTCTTTACAGAACACGATCACCGGAACACCTTTTTTCTTCACTTGTTCGACAATCTGCCGGATATAGTGCAGCGAAAACTCTTCAAACTCTTCCTGTCCGAGAATGCCGCCCCACGTATCAAAGATCTGGACGATATTCGCCCCAGCATCGACCTGTGCCGATAAATAATCTGCGACGGATTGTGAAAGCCGCTGCAACAGCACATGTGCCTGCTGCTGATTCGAGAAAATGAGTTCTTTGATGTGCCGAAAATTCTTCGATCCTTTCCCTTCCACCATGTAGGTGGCAAGTGTCCAGGGGGAACCGGAAAAACCGATAAGCGGAACACGGTCCGCCAACCGTTCTTTCGTCACGCGCAGTGCGTCCATTACATAGTTCAACTCTTTGTTCGGATCAATGGAACGGAGTTTGTTGATGTCGTCCATCGAACGGAGCGGGGAGGGAAACCGCGGACCTCCTTTCCCTTCCTCAACGATTAATTCCATCCCCATCGCTTCGGGGACAACAAGGATATCCGAGAAAATAATTGCTGCATCAACTCCAACAAGTTCTACCGGCTGAACGGTGACTTCTGCTGCAAGCTCGGGTGTTTTGCAGAGAGTCAGGAAATCCGCTTTAGCGCGGACAGCGCGGTATTCGGGAAGATATCGTCCCGCCTGACGCATGAACCACACCGGGGTACGTTCCACTGGTTGTTTTCGTGCTGCTCGTAATAAGAGATCATTGTGTAATGGCATATTCGCTTTCTGTATGAGAATAAAAACGCCGGATCGCTCCGACGAATGCTTCCAATGTGGATTGGGGTGAAACAATATCCACCGTCAATCCCTCGTGTTGTGCTGCTGCTGCGGTCGTAGTACCGAACACCGCAATATGTTTCTTTTGAAGATTACTGCGATCATATGATCGTAAGAATTGAACGACACTGGAAGGGCTAAAGAATGTTACCAAATCCGCCCGTTCTTTTATTTCGGCAATCATCCGTTTCCGTTCTTCGTCCAAAAGCGGCTCCAGCGTTTGATAAACGAGGACATCATCCACCTGTGCTCCATGTTCCGTAAGGATGTCAACAATCTCGTTCCGTGCAAGATTCCCTTTTGGAAAAAGATATTTTTTCCCGGTTATCGATCCTGCCGTCAGCATTCTGGCCAGCGCTTCTGCAGAGAATTGTCCCGGAAGTTCTTCCGATTGAAAACCAAACTCTTCGATAGCGTGCTTTGTTTTTTCACCGACAACATAGAGCAGGCATTTCCGGATATCCTGTTCTTTCTTCAGCACAGTAACTCGCCGCAAGAAGTACTGTACTGCGTTCCTGCTGGTAAAAACAATCCCGGAATAACCGGAGACCTGTTCGAGGGCAGCGTCACATTCGTTCCACGAGGTGGGTTCAACGATTTCAACTGCAGGGAAATGGAGGACTGTCGCTCCGTAGTGCATCAATACATCGGAAAACTCTTTTGCCTGTTCGGCCCGCCGCGTTACTACTACCGTTTTGCCGGCAAGGGATGACCGCTCTTTCTGCGCTTCACTGTTCACTGGAACTCTTTCGGATTTCATCCAGGATCTCTTTCGCACCTTTCGCCATCAATTCTTTTGCAAGCATTGTGCCGAGCTCTTCCGCATTTTCTTTCTCACCGAAAATGGATCCTGAAACAATCCGTTTCCCGTCCAGCGATCCGACCATAGCATCCATCACAAACTTATCGTGTTCAATCCTGCCGAAGGTTCCGATCGGTATCTGGCATCCCCCTTCCAGATGCCGCAGCAACGCGCGCTCTCCCAAGGTTGACAGCATCGTGTCCGGATGTGCCAATGGCTGGATCAGTTTCATCAATTCCTTATCACTTTCACGAATCTCAATACCGAGCGCCCCCTGACCGACCGCGGGGAGAATAAATGTCGGTGCAAATACTTCGGAGATCAACGCAGACCAGCCGAGACGTGTAACGCCGGCTTTGGCCAACAGCATACCATCCCAGTCGCTCTGCTCAAGCTTCTCACGCCGGGTTTTCAAATTGCCGCGGATATCAATAATAGTCAAATCAGGACGATGCCGCAGCAATTGACACTTTCTGCGCAGGCTTCCTGTAGCGACTTTCCCACCCTTTGGGACATCATTCAGTGAAGCATATTTTTTTGCGGGATGGGAGATAAACACATCGCGCACATCTTCCCGTTCGGAGATGGCTCCAAGAACAAGTCCCGGCGTCAATTGCGTTGGAACGTCTTTCAAACTGTGAATGGCAAGATCAATCTCATTGTCCAGCAGCGCCTTTTCGATCTCCTTGGTAAAGAGTCCCTTATCGCCGATCTTGGAGAGCGGGGAATCAAGGATCTTGTCCCCCGTGGTTTTGATGATGACCATTTCCACGGCGATAGCAGGATACCGTGTTTTCAATTCGTTCTCGACCCACCGGGCCTGCCAAAGTGCAAGTTCGCTGCCGCGCGTACCGATGATAATCTTATTAGTGTGTTTCACTTTTTTCCTCTTTATGGACGCTTCCGCTCAATCCGAACAGGCTGCGGACCAGGTCCAGTCTCGATTTTTTCTGGCTTTCCGTTTCGTCATGGCCGTTGCGCAATGTAACAGTGGGATGATGAAGCAGTTTGTTCACGATCCGTTTCGTCACCAGCTCGACAAGCTCTTTTTCTTTTTCTGAAAAGCGGTTGATATGTTCCGACACTTCCTCCTGGCGGACCTTTTCGAAATGATTGCGCAGATCGACGATGGTCGGTCCTACTTGGAGGGAACGGTACCATTGATGAATATTTTTCAGTTCTTCCAGGATTAACTCGTTTACCTTCGGCAGTTCCGACTGACGCTTGTGGATATTTTGCGCAACGATATTGGAAAGCGAATCCATATCGTTCAAAAAGACATTGTCGATGTCGTTTGCGCCCGGATCAATGTTCCTTGGAACGCCGATATCGAAAATGAACAGCGGTGAATGCCGCCGCTGCTTCAGAGAATTTTTGATTTGTGCTGCTGTCAGAATGTACTCTGTAGCGGTAACCGACGAGATGATGATATCGACATTGGAAATCATCGAATGAAAATTCTCGAACTCCACGACCGAACCGCCGATGGTCGATGCAAGCTCTTCCGCTTTCTGCCGGGTCCTGTTCGTAATAAACATCTCCCCGATCCCGCGTCCCGCAAGATGTTTGGCCGTCAGTTCCCCGGTCTCGCCGGCACCGATCAATAATGCTTTACGATGATCGAAGTCGGCGAAAATCTTATTTGCTAATTCCACTGCTGCATAACTGACTGAGACCGCCCCTTCCATAATCGTCGTTTCCGTTCTCACCCGTTTGCCCAGGTGCAGAGCGGACTGCAACAGTTTGTGCATCATGGTTCCGGCCGTGTGTTCTTCTATCGCCAACTGGAAATCATCTTTTATCTGACCGAGAATCTGCACGTCGCCCACAACCAACGAGTCCACTCCGGCAGCGACTCTAAATAAATGTTTTATCGCATTAACCGACGTGAGCCTGTACAGATTCTCCGGATGTAGTTGTGATTCGAAATTCTTATACGCGACAAAAAAGTCTTGTATTTCCTGGTAATGGGAAGAATGAGACTGTTGAGGAAACTGTTTCTCATCAATGATCCCTTATAATTCCGTTCTATTACAGGTGGATACAACAAAACATTCGCTAAAAAAATGCTTTTGACAATGGCGAAGCATCAGCCGTTTTTCTTCCGTAGAAAGCCACATTTTTTCGCGAACTTCCAACGGGGCAGTTCTATGATTGATTCCGATGATAAAAAGATCCATTACTGCACCAAAAAATCAATAAAAATTATGGAAACCCGTGAAATAGAGATTGCCGATGGTCAACGAAAAGAATGCAATCATAAATCCTACAATTGCCAGCATCATAAACCTTCGTCCCCGCAATCCATAGTACCGTTTCGCTAAAATGCTGACTCCAAATAGTATCCAAATGCAGACGGTAATGACGAGTTTTGGGTCAAAATACGAAAATTGCTCAAATGCACTTGGTAACCAGACAATACCTACCGCAATAGCTATGCCAAGAAAAATAAAGCCTATCGTGATGGAAATTGTGGTCATCCGTTCAAGAATTTCTAAATTTGGCAATTTTAAATAGTACGTATTGAACCGTTTCGCTTTGATGTTATGATAGAGCATGATATAGAGAAATCCATACATGGCGGCAATTGCCAGTGCTACATATCCGATCAGCGCTGAAGTCACATGTGTGCCAAGCAATCTGCTGCGCAACACCTGTTTTACCTCAATCAGATCCTCGATGAAGAACGATGAAATAATTTGAAAAAGAAACGACAGAAAGAGAACGAAGACCCCGGTCCCTTTCACATTGATCACGTATTCAATTGAAACGTACACAACGGCAACTCCAAAGGAGATAATTGACATAATCTCAAAGATCGTGGTGATAGGCATATGATCGAATGCAATAGTCCGAAGGATGAGATAGAGGAAGTGAATCGTAATCGTCGGGATGAGCAACATCGGCCGGATGTTATGATGAAGCGGCTGGTCCCTGAAAAAATCCTTCGCATACAACCACACCAGCAATGCATAGAACACGGGAAGCAGTATCGTGAGCAGATCAATAATAGTATTCATAATGGTTCAACAATAAAAGGAGGAAATATTATTAATGTACGGAGAGTTTCTTTAGAGAACAAGGAGCGTATTTTGAATGTACTGTCATGGGGAAAACAGCACAATGACAACACGTGCACTGTTACCGTAAACAGGCGGGAACATCTATTGCTGCTGGAACGAAATCAATCCTGCGACAGTACAACTGCCGGCATAACCGCAAACTCCTAGTATTGCTGCTACAGGATTTATTCCGATGCGATTACCGCCGCAATGACAGAATTAATTTCGGAGAATTTGTACGGTTTATTGATCACCTCTTTAATCCCGGCGGCGATCATTTGTGATCGAATGGAACGGTCCAGGTACCCGGAAGAAATAATCACCTTCACGGTTGGGTTTTCTTTTTTCAATCGTACAAACATCTCTTCTCCACTCATGTTAGGCATACCAAGATCAGAAATGATGAGGTCGATCTTCCGCCTATGCGTGCGGTAGAGTTCCAAAGCGGCAAATCCGTCCGCAGCAGTCAGCACGACACACCCGGCATGCTCCAGATTCTCTTTCAACGCATCGCGCAACACATCTTCATCATCCACCACCAATATTGTCTTCCCGGCAATCGATGTTACCTGCGCTGCCGCAATGTGTTCTTCCGACACACTGTTCGATGTCGGGAAATAGAGCGTGAATGTCGTCCCGATACCTTTATGTGTTTCTACATCAATGAATCCGTGATGGCTTCTCACGAGTCCGTTCACGATGGAAAGACCGAGTCCGGTCCCCTTCCCTTTTTCTTTTGTCGTAAAGAATGGATCGAAGATTTTTCCCAGATGTTGTTCGTCAATCCCCGTGCCGGTATCGGTAACAGCAATACTGACAAAGGGACGTTTGGCATCAAACGAAAACTTCTCCCGGATGACGGTCGGATCCGCCATCCGTTCTGTGATTGTAATGGATCCGTGCACTCCCATCGCATCCTTCGCGTTCAAACAAAGATTGAGGACAATCTGATGAAGATGTCCAGCATCGCCGTCGATGATCCCGTTAACAACATCAATGTCTGTCCTCACCGAAATTGTTTTGGGAATAAAATGTTGCAGCATATTCTTCACATCTTCGATGATATGCGAAAGCGAAATCGGCTGCAGATTCAGTTCGGACTGGCGAGAGAAAAACAGCAACTGTTTGGAAATGGACACACCGCGGTGAGAAACATCGATGATCTGATCCACATAGCGCATTAATTTATCATCGTGAATAAGACGTTTCTTCAAGAGTTCCGCATTGCCAAGAAGCATTGCCAACAGGTTGTTAAAATCATGGGCGATACCTCCTGCCAGTGTTCCGAGACTTTCCAGTTTCTGCGATTGCAGCAACTGCACTTGCATTCGTTTTTGCTCCGTGATGTCGGAAAATAGACCCACGTACTGGATCACTTCCCCCTGCGCGTCGTGGATGGAAGAGATGCTCAGCCACTCATCGAATAATTCGCCGTTCTTCCTGCGGTTCACAATTTCACCCTGCCACATCCCGGTCGTCTGCAGCGATTTCCACATCTCTTCATAAAATTGCGGGTCCATTTTCCCGGATTTCACCAACGAAGGATTTTTACCAATGGCTTCCTCTTTCGTATATCCCGTTAACTTGGTGAAAGCCGGATTAATATCCACAATCCTGTTGGATGCATCGGTAACAACAATCGCCTCGCCGACAGCTTTATACACTGTTGCAGCAATCTTCAGTTCTTCTTCCGCTCTTCTTCGCTCCGTTACATCCCGCAGAATTCCTTCGTGGTACAGGATGTTGCCGGCGTCGTCATAAATAAACCGTCCATGATCCTCCACCCACAATTCCGATCCGTCTTTTTTCTTCATCCGGTACACGCCGATCTTTTCTTCCAATTCCTGCTTTGTCATATTGTCCCGGTCAGCCTCTTCAAAGTAGAGCTCTTTTTTGATATCGACCGCCATGAGTTCTTCTTTGCTTGCATAGCCGAGCATTTTTACAAACGCCGGATTGACGTCGACGAACCTTCCCTCGTGAGTGCTTTTGTACACTCCGTCCAACAATGATTCAATCAGGTTGCCGTATCGCAATTCGCTCATTTCCAGCGCTCGTTCCGCACGTTTCCGCTCCGTTACATCCCGCGCCGTAGCAATAATCACATCCTGGCCGAAATATTTTCCTTTGTTGGTCACTACATCTTTCGGGAACACTTCACCGTTTTTCCGTTTCCCCCAGAATTCAAAATGCTGCGGCTTTCCCGTATCGAACGTCTTACCGACCAGTGCTATTATTTTTGGAAGATCATTCTTCCCGGGAGCAGAGAGAAACTCCGGTGTTTTCCCGATGATCTCCTTTCTCGTGTATCCGTACATTCGTAACACACCGTCATTCACGTCGATAAATCGCCCGTTGCTCTCCTGAATATAAATAGCATCGGCAACAGAATTAAATAATCCGACATAACTATGTTCGCTCTCGCGTAAGATCTGTTCCGTTTTCTTTCGCTCGATGGCATTGGCAACCTGCGTAGAAACAAACACCAATACGTTCTTATCTGTTTCTGTCAATCGAACGGTATCGGCATACGTCTGCACGACCATGACGCCGATAGTTTCATCCCGCTGAGTTTTTAACGGAACACCGAGCCAATCAACACCGCGGGTACCGTATAATTCCACCTCACCCGACCGGCACAAATCGTCGAACACTTCCGGAGTTGCCAACAACGGTTTCCCGGTCCGCAACACATAACCGGTCATGCTTTTGCCTGGCTGGATAGGCGACCAATCGCCGTCCCGTTCATCCCGGTTATACGGAAACTCGATAATGTCAGCTGCCGAATCGTACGTAGAGATGAAAAAGTTTTGCGCCGGCATCAATTCTGAAATGATCCGGTGTATGGAATGATATAAATCATCCAGATGCACCGCATTCTGCGCCTCTTCG
>JBAYJG010000147.1:0-7908 GCA_041665225.1 Bacteroidota bacterium | reverse complement strand
GCCTGAGAAATAACGGGCTTTTGGAAGAGAGGAAATTTACCGGATGAGTTACTGTTTTGTACGCGCGAGCACGTAAAAGATTTTCTTCTGTAGATCTTTCCATCGGGCGATAATCTCCACGTTCTTCAGCTGCACATCCACATCCTCATTGAAGAGATCCTGCGATTCGATCGCCGATTTTTTCTGGAGTGAAACGACCTTGCTGTGTGTCGTGCGGGCAAGCGACATGAATGCATTCTGTTCAGCACGCTGCCATGAGCTGACTTCGTAAAAATACTCTTCGGATGATCCAACGCCGTAATAATATCCGGTGACGACCGGGAGTTTTTCCACCCAACCCGGCTGCGGAAGAGTTTCCATCCGGACGGAGGATTGCAGTTCATCATTCAACACACAGGCAGATGAATCACCGGCAAGAACGATCGTTTTATTCTTGTCGACAAACGCAGCAATAATTTTTAACGAAGATTGAAACTGATCGGTCAGAGATGAATCGAACACTTCCGTGTAGTGCGCACCCATCGAGTGGACCCCGGCTTCCGTCGTCCAGAATGTCTGTCCCCCGCTGATTCTCACGTTGGTATATTTTGCCAGCAGTTCACAACCAGTCCTAAACGCTAGCGCGACAGCGGAATCTTTATATAACGACGGCGCCCGCATCACCATCACCACATTCGGACGGCACGGGAGCTGATCCTGCTGCAGGAACCACCGGGGATATTCCTGCGCAACAGCTGCGGCGCAAAGTGTAAGGATCAAAACGATGGCCTTCATACATCCCCTAAAATACAAACGCCATCGGAGGTTGTTCCGATGGCGGTATGAACAATGTGCGAGAAACGATTATTCTCCCTTTTTGGACTGCTCGTACTTCTGTACTTCGTCATCCAGTTCCTTGTAGGTCTGTGATGCACGGAACTTCGTGTACAACTGTTCGTTCTTTTTGATCTGTTCACGGAGTGCTTCCTGTGCTGCGCCGAGCGGATATTCCACCAGTACGTACGCGCGCCAGTTGTTGCCATCCTTCAGGATCTTTTTCTGTTTCTCTTTTGACCCACTCAGGCTGGTGGAAACAACCGTCTTCGATGCCTGTGTGAATTGATCCAGCAGCTGCGCGTCATCCGCAATGCCGGTCTCTTCCGTAAAACGTTTCTGCAGCGCGTTCACTTTTACTTCCACCTGACGGCCGAGTTCGGTGCGGGCTGCCTGTGTCGCTTTATCCACAGCGATCTGCATATCTTTGGAGGTGGATGTATTCACCGCATACAGATAATTCGGATCGGATGGCGGGCTGACATACCAATCCGGAACATCGCCGGTATCTGTCTTTTGTAATGGTTCACTTCCTCCGCCGCAGCCAACAAGCAACACCGCAACAAGCGCTGTTGCGAATAACGATTTCAGAATCTGCATAAAACCTCCTAAAAAATGATTATGAAAGCATGAACACGGTGAATTACAAAGTCGATAAATAATTGCATGAATATAGAGAGTTTCGAGACCAAAAGAAAGATGACACGCGGTCATTCTCCGCTAAGTTGATGCACCTCACGTACTTGCCCTTGTTCTATTGTAAAAACGTTCCAGACAGTCCCCTCTTTTTTGCGAGGAACCTGGAAGATCTTCAACAGTCGTCCGTCAGCATATACTTTCACCGTCCCTTTGGAATCGGAAAGTGCTGTAGATTGTTTTCTAATTCTGTTTGAATAATCGTGCACGGAATAGGTGTATATCGAAGCAGTGGAGACTTCATTCACCGTGATCGTTTCAGGTCCATACCCTTTCATCGCATCAATATCCAGTCTGCCTGTGCCATCCGCCAGAACTTTCATATTGCGAAATGAAATATGGTACCCATCACTCCCCGATTTTTCGAAATGAGCATCAAGATCAAGCGGCGCTTTGTCCCAATCTAAAACAATGCGGACCGATTTCAAGTCGAGTTTGGGTGAAATCGATATTCGATTGAAAAAGATTGTTCCCGCCATAATCTCCAGCGGAAACTCTGCCGGGATATATCCTTCTGCACGAACAAGTGCACGATAAAGACCGTTTTCCGCCGGTGCCGAAAAGAGTATTTTCCCCTCCTCATCCGTCACAAAATTGCCGATCGAATCGATCTCCACATCTCCTCCAACCAACGGGACCCCGTTCACTGCATTGAAAAACCGCAGTGTCAATGAGCCGGATTCGAGTTCTTCGAACACATCGGCGGCCTTAACCTTCACTTGCGCGGTGAGAAATAGTGGAATGGCGAGGAAAATCAGTAATAGTGTTTTCATGGCAGTTCGGTCGGTTTTTGCCTGAGAATAATTGTGGAATAGCGGAACGGTGAATTTTCGTTCAGAATCTTCATTGCTTTGAATGACAACCGGAGTCCGACAATCAATGATACCAGCGCTCCGAGTGCGATCAGTTCGATATTGTCGATGGAAAGGAAGAAATCATACGCGCCATGAAAGAGCGTCGCCGAGAAGAGTCCAAGCAACAAGTAGGGAGTATGGTGATTCCTAAATTTGGACAATCCCACGAAATATCCCATCAGCACGGCAAAGGTCGCATGTGCTGGCACTGCGGTAAAGATCCGCATGACGGCGGTTGTTACGCCACCGTCCATGGAGTAGAGAATATTTTCGGCGGTGGCAAATCCCATGGAGACCATAACGGCATAGGTGATGCCGTCGAATGGTTCGTTGAAGTCCTTTTTCGGATATGCTACAATGAACAGGCAAAGGTATTTACAGAATTCTTCCGTGAAGCCGACGAAGATAAAATTATTCACGGCTGCATGCAACACCAAACTGTTTCCCAGTGGGAAGGCATTGAACAGCAAAGATTCCATCAATGCTGCCGGAAAGACGACGATAAATCCGGAAAAGAATGTCTTTAAGAGTAGCGAAAGCGGTTCTTTCTCATACTTGTCCCGGAAATAGACATACACTGCGATGGCGATGCCGGGCGCAATAGCTAAACCGAATACTGTAAGTTCCATACGCTGTCTCCACGGACAGGAGCAATAAAGAAACACTCGAGTCAAAGTGCACTCCGGCAAATGGCCGGTTATTTTTTCAACTGTTCAAGGACCACCGGAATCACTTTTTTCTGAAGATCGCCGGCGATCTCATCGTATGCTTTCATCCCTGCTTTCTCCGTCGTTACGCTGACTCCCTTCACATTATTGTAGGAGGTTTTATAGATCTCTTCTCCAGAGTTCAGATCGGTCACGGAAATGTTCGCATCCACATACACAGAATGGAGTCCGCTGTACGATCCGCCGTCCCGTCCGTTCGCTTTCACGGAGATGAGGATGTTCGCTTTGGAAGGATCGTCCACAAAAGAGAATCCCTCCGTCGATAACGTGTTTTTCAGCAGCGGTTCGATGCGGGGAAGTTTCAGTGGATCGCCGAGGAGCGTTTCTTCCGTTTCGAACGCGATCGTCAACGAAACAACATTCATCGTAAACCGGACGAACGGCAGCGTAAACCGTTTCATCAGCGTGACAATCAGTTTCGAACTGCTCTCCCCAAGGAAAGCGGCAGGATCAGCTTCCGCTTTGATCAACTGTAATTTTTCGGAAGAGGTGACCTTCGCAATCTGAGTCTGCGCGATTCCATTTTTATCCGAACGCGCAGAGGATACGATATCTCCTCCGCCGCGAATAAATGAAAACCTGATAGGAAAATTTTGAATGGCAGTGGAAGAGAGACTGTTCGTCACCATCACTTCCAACGGTGTGCGGAGCGGTTTCCCGAGCTGTGCATCAAACTTGCTTGTCTTTGCTTTCAGTTCAACACTGTTCAGTGCCGACTGAATGGAAGAGAATATTTCATTCACCAGGAAGATTTTCCCGTTGCCGTACTGCACTTCCATTGTCTCTCCAAGGAACTTCTCCGCTGCGCCAAGTGCCTGCAGATACGACTGTAGAGCATCGCCAATGGCACCAGTTTTTTCGGATGCCTTTGCTTTCGTGTAGAAGTCCAACGCCAATGCGGTTGCTTTGCGGAGTTTTTCCGCCTGGATCCGTTTATACTCTGCAATGGACAAACGATAATAGACCCAATATTGATCTCCGCCGTCCCATGTATCGACTGATTCCACTCCTTCCAAATCCGCCATGGTCGATGTCTGCACGGCGGACTGATATTCCTGGCTGAACTCTCCCAGCGTTTCTGTCAACTGACTCTTCTGCGTGGCATCGATGGAGACAATGATCTGCTGTGCAATATCGTTCAGCGCAGCATCCTTTGCCCGTTGCAGATATTCGCTTGCCGTTCCGCTCTTTGCGGTTGCTCCAATGCCGAGATAATATCCGACGCTGTTCGGGCGTTTTTCCACCCATTCCGGTTTTTTCCCCTGGGAAAAGAGCAGTGATGTGAGTAGAATAAAGAGAAGTGTGTTTTTCATACTATTTTGATTAGGTGTTGTTTATGAGATCAAAGTCCTTAACAAGATTGCAATTAGTCACCCTGAGCAAGTCCTGATATTGTTGTAATCGGGATACCGAAGACGAAATCATCCTTCGACTCGCGAACAAAAAACGTTCGCTCGCTCAGGATGACGTATTTCTATTTCATTGTGTCCTGAGCAAAGATGTTTCTTTCCCATTATTATTTATCCGAGAACTCTGAAATATTATTTATTCACGGTCATTTCGAGCGAAGCGAGAAATCTCAGACTTTAATTTAGGCAGAAAAACAAGATTCCTCGTCGCTGCGCTCCTCGGAATGACATTGATTTTAGATTTTTCAGAGGTCTCTATCCATTATCAATTGTTTTTACCTGCTCCACTCGGTATATATTCCCATCCGCTCGCTCACCTTTGCCACGTACGACCGTGTCTCTTCAAACGGCAGATTTTTTTTCAGATGTTCAAATACGCCGTCCGATGAAAGTGCATTGATCTTCGGCAGCGCCTGCACCACATTCCGTTTCCCGGTGAACGCCTTGGCAACATTTCCCGGGCCCGTATTATATGCCGAAATTGCGCAATAGATCCTGCTTTTCGGATCCTTCACGCCGCGGAAATCCACTGTGAGTAATTTTGTCAGATATGCAGTGCCGAGTTCGATATTGTTTCCGGGAATAAAAAGATATTCTCCCGTCACCAGCGAATCCTTTTTATGGGCAAAGAAAAATGCATCGCGCGCACCGGACTTCGGCACCAGCTGCATTAATCCGAATGCCGGCACCGGCGACCTGGCTTTGGGATTGAAATAACTTTCGGTATGCATAATGGCATACACCAGCGTCACATCGATCCCGAACCGCTCGGATTCTTCCTTCACTGTCCCGCGGAATTCCTCCGCTCGTTTCTTCACATGATTCGGTACAAGCGGCATCTGCACTCCAATCACGACTCGTTTGATGCCATCTTTGCCCGTTACCGTTTCTTGTTCTATCTCCGCGTTCTTCACCGTTTCATCCGCAAAGCGCGCTGCAGACTGCTGCGTCACCGGCGATCCGTCGGACGAGGCCAACTGGCCTGCAATGATCGGTTTCGCTTCGGGCAGAATTCCGCTCTTCACTTCCAGCGGGTCAGTCCCCCCTTTGGTGACCGCAAGTGCGGCTATCTGTTCTTTTAATTTTGCCTGAACAAGTCCGGGATTTTTCGATTCCGCTTCGGTGACGAGGATCTCGACGGTCGCTTTCCCTTCCTCATAATTGATGGACTTGCGGGAACCGTAATTCGGGTCGTACGTAACATACTCTTTCTTGCTGCTCGTCTTCACTTGCTCCTTTCCCCACTTCTTTTCGATCTGGCCGGTGTATTCCCTGAGCAACCGTTCCTGTTCGGCAATGTAGTCGTCAAACTGTTTTGTCACTTCCGCGCGGTAATTGCGGAATGCTTCATTTTCCTGTCGGACACCCTGTTCCTGTTCCTGTTTATATTTTTCAAATTCATCTGCATCCGTTGAATCCTGGGCAAACGACGAAAGTGACGTAACGAGTATGGCGCAAAGGAACAAACAAAACTGTTTCATTGAAATACCTTCCGATTATGGAATGACAATGCCGGTCACTTCGTCCTGATCAATAGCGATCACGGTTGACTGGTCCGGCATGACGAACACCGCGTTGCTTTTACCCAATTTGGTTTGTGCAACGACCGCGCCGTTCTGCAGATTCAGCACGGCGGCAACACCATCCACAACATAAAAGATATTTTCTTTCAACTGTACGGGACGGTGGTGGACAGCTTTAGCAGAATAATCCCACTCATAAAACCAGGACTTCCTTCCAGTCGAAGGATCGATCGCCGCAATGCCGTCCTCGCCGAAAACGACAAGAA
The DNA here is from genome assembly GCA_041665225.1 of Bacteroidota bacterium. Taxonomy (GTDB): domain Bacteria; phylum Bacteroidota; class Ignavibacteria; order UBA10030; family UBA8401; genus UBA8401. The sequence goes on along the minus strand of JBAYJG010000147.1, from coordinate 1,619 downwards.
AGCCGGACGCTTTGTTATAATCGCAGCAGAGCACTTTGGACATAGAAGTGACCAGTGTTTCGCCTGCAGCCACTGTGTGCTTGAACGGGAAGATCTCCCCGTGCTTCAAATCAGTATAGTTCGGATGCATGGCATTCTCACCGTTCCAATGAGTCGCCTGCTGGTAGAGATCGGAATAATCCATCGTGCCGACGCCGCTGTCAGAAAATTCGAATTTCCAGGCGAGCATCCCTTTCCGCGCCGGATCCAGCGATAATGAATAGAGAAATTTTTCGTCGCTGTAAAAAAGGAAGGCGTTATCCTTGGTATACTGTGAAATGGAATAATCATGAAAGATTCTGCTGGGATCCATGTCAAAGTCCCTTTTCCAAAGCACTTTTCCTGTGGAAGTATCCACAGCGATCAACGCATAGTCATCTTCTTCCCACAGTTTCTTGGTGCTGATCTTATCCTTTTTTGCATCATAGGAAAATTCCTGTTTATACCCTCCAGTGCGAACGTAGAGAACGGTATCAATCATGGCCATATCAAAGATGTAGCTTTTGTTCAAATCCAATTCGCCGAGTTTCCAGCGGAGAACTCCCGTTACAGCATCAAGGGCCACTAAATTTTTATTCCCCGGCAGCATAATCAATCCGCCTGCTGTCAGTGGTTTTGCAATTGATGAAAGTCCGCCTTCGAATGACAGTCCGGCAGCGATTTTCATGTAATTTTTCACTGCTTTTTCGCCGGTCCGTAGATCGACACGTACCAATCCTTCGCCTCCCTGTGTTTCCGTATTTGGTTCGATCATGTCCTTACTCGTCCGCAAAATGAATTGTACAAGTGTATCTTCCACGGATACCTGGTAGTCAAATCCTATTTGGTCGAATCCGAAACCAATGGATGTCCGGTTGGTCACTTCTGGTATAGAAGGAAGTGGGAGCTGTCGTTTCGGCAATGATTCATCCGCATGGGCGATGAACGTCCGGTAATTGATCTTCCCCGTTAAAGCGTCGACGCTCATCAAATAGAGTTTCAGGTCGTTGCTCGGATCCAAATAGGTGACGACCACATTGGTTGAATCGGTTGTGACAAATTGATGGATGAATCCATTGGCCGGCTGAAACTTCAGTGCTGTCTTCCACAGCATTTTCCCGATATCGAGATTCCAGCCCAGGATCATATCTTCCAGACCGATGATCATCACGGCAGCGGAATCGGTCTGTGTGACGACAATATTCCTGATATTATCGATCTCGATCGGTACGACGGATGTTTTTCCGGTAACAAAATTCGAATGGACGAGTTTATCCTTCGAAAGAACGGCGCACCCGACTGCGGTGGGCATCAGTACATTGTACTGATCGGTGATCTTCACCGGCATTTGTGCAATCAATTTATTCTGCTCGATGTCGATCACGATATAGTTCGCTTTCAACACGAATGCCGCGTATTTCTGGTCGTCGCTGACGTAGTACCATGCCCGGTGCTGTTTAATCAGATCGCCGTTCGGTTCGGACTGAGGCAGTGTGATAAGTTTTTTGCCGTTCTTCAGCGACAACAACACACATTCGTCATTCTCCGTAAAGACGATATATTTCCCTGACCGTTCCAGCATAACAGTGTTGACTGTTCCG
>JBAYJG010000146.1:0-8019 GCA_041665225.1 Bacteroidota bacterium | reverse complement strand
TTTACTTCCCTGAAGAAGAATCCGTTAGGTAATCACGAGTCCCCCAATACCGGGTCCGGTGTTGAGCGATTGAGCGAAACGAAGAAATGGACATTTGGCGACATGCCGACGAATATCGACCTCACCTCCACCATGACGAATGCACTAAAACGGGATGGTATCGATAACTTCAACCTTCAGGAAGACGACCTGGAAGTATACGAAACCGAAAACCTCTCCTCATGTGCTACAGTACTGATGATCGATATTTCCCATAGCATGATCCTCTATGGCGAAGACCGGATCACTCCGGCGAAGCAGGTAGCCTTGGCAATGGCAGAACTTATCCAAACGAAATTTCCAAAAGATTTTCTCGCGTGCCTCACATTCGGCGACGATGCAAGCCTGATCAGTCTTGCGGAGATACCGTTCCTGCAGGTCGGTCCGTTCCACACCAACACCCGCGCCGGATTGCAGATGGCACGCAACCTGCTGAGAAAGTGCGGCAATGTGAACAAACAGATCTTTATGATCACGGACGGCAAGCCCTCGGCAATGTTCGACGACTCAGGCCGTTTGTACAAAAACTCTTTTGGTCTTGATCCGAAGATCGTCAATAAGACACTGGATGAAGCGGTACAATGCCGCCGGGAAAAGATCACCATCAGCACGTTTATGATCGCCCGCGACCCGTATTTGATCAACTTTGTGGAAGAACTGACCAAAGCGAACAAAGGCCGCGCGTATTATTCCTCGTTGAATAATCTCGGACAGTTCCTGTTCGTGGATTATATCCGCAACCGCCGGAAGAAATTCTAATCGTTCTCAGATGCATATTCTATTTCACCTCCCGCAATTTGTATGACATTCCTCACGTTTTTCCCTGTTCATCTTGCAAATGAGATCCGATAATAATACATTGACCCAGAATAAATAAATAAAGAGTTTTTAACTGGAGGGACACAATGAAACATATCGTGCTGATTCTTTTTGTATTCAGCCTCATCGTCACCAGTGCTGATGCACTGCCGAAGTTCGCAACCCGACAAGGGGCGAAATGCCAATCATGCCATATCAATCCGACCGGGAAAGGAATGCGGAGCACCTTCGGATCCACGTACGGCCGCGAGGAATTAACGATGGCAACATATAAGGAAGAGACAGACATCGAAGATTACTCACCGATGTTGAATGACTTCTTCACGGTCGGAATGGATTACCGGACGTTGTTCTATTTCAGGGAACAAACGTCAACATCCAGTTTCTTCCAGATGCAGGGAGATCTCTACCTTGATCTTCGCCTCAATAAAAAATTCCGCATCTACATGGACAAAGGTCTTTACAGCGGATTCGAAGTGTTCGGTCTTGCCAAAGTGCTTCCGATCGACGGATACATCAAGTTAGGAAATTTTGTGCCGGCATACGGATTAAAGATGGACGACCATAACCTGCTGATTCGTAATGGAGCATTCTTCCCCATCAATCCTGCCATCGCATCGTATCCATCCGGATTAGGATTTGGCCAGGGCTCCGAAGATACCGGACTGGAATTCGGGTTCAATCCAAGCATCTTCACGGTGAATGTCGGTCTCTTCAACGGACGGAGGGGCGGATTGGCTGGAACAGGCGGGACAAAGAATAAAGCGGTTGTCATTCGCGCCGACGCCAATGTGCAGACGGACATTATAAATTTTAATCTCGGCGGATCAATGTATAATCTTCCCACGGCAGGCGGTCCCGGCAAAACACAGATCATGGGTGCATTCGGTGTTCTCACATTCGAGAACAATCTTACGCTGCAGGGAGAATTCGATATCCTCTCCACCTATAATACGACGCTTAATAAGCAGGTATCGGGAAACATTGTCTACGGCGAAGTGAATTACCTTATAGTGGAAGGGGTGGACCTGAAATTGGGTTATGAATTCTATGATCCGAATGTCGACTTAAAAGATGGCAGCCTCAGCCGTTTCACCGTCGGCGCCGAATTTTTCCCGATGACGGGATTGGAAGTGCGTCCGCTCTACAGGATCAATCAGGAAAAACCGACAGAATTATCTAATAATGAACTTCACATCATGTTTCACTTTTACTTGTAAGGAATCAATGTAATGAATGTCAAATTTTTCGCATCAATTTTCATTGTAACAGCATTATTTTTCTCTGCCTGCGAAGATCAAGGGACTGCACCAGTAATATCGCCGGATCCGTCTATTTCTGGAATTAATCCTTCTGCCGCTCTCGCGGCTGATACGATTACGATCTCCGGTTCGAACTTTTCTACAGCGGGATCAGGTAAAGTGAAAATTGGCAGTGACTCAGTCGCTATTATTTCATGGAGCGATACACAAATCAAAGCGGTCATCCCTTCATCTGCCTCGGCAGGATCAAAGTCAGTTATTGTTACATCGAACGGGAAAACAAGCAGCGCCAAAACTCTCAAGGTGATTTCAATTGCAGATATCGTCAAGTTTTCCAGCGGAGTTAAACCGCTGATCACTTTATACAATTGCGCCAGCTGCCATCCCGGTAATGGCGGATTCAGTGTCGCATCTTATGCAACGATTATGGCAGGAGGTTCGCACGGAAGCACGGTCGTTCCTGGGAATGGTGCAGGGAGCAACATTGTAAAAAAACTTCTTGGAACTGCAGGATTCGGGAGCAGAATGCCGCAAGGCGAAGCCCCAATGACGGGGACAGAGATTCAAATGATCGCAGACTGGATCGATCAAGGTGCAAAGAATAATTAACCAAAAACCGACAATGAAAACTATCGCTATTCTAATTTGCGCGCTGTGCCTCATATCTCCGGCTCAGGAAAAGAAAGCAAAGATCTCGTTCAAGAACGATATCTTGCCGATCATCACGAAAAAATGTATGAACTGCCACAATACCGAGGACGAAAGTCCCAGCGGATTGTATATGGATGATTATTCGGAACTGATGAAAGGCGAAAGCAGGCATGGCCCCGTCATTAAACCGAAGAAAGGCGAAGAGAGCGTCCTGATTATGAAACTGCGAGGGACGGCATCGTTCGGAAAACAAATGCCGAGAGGGAAAAAACCGCTGGACGATGATATGATCGAAATGATTTCAACATGGATCGATCAAGGTGCAAAGAATAACTAAAAGGAAATTTTTCTGATGAAGATGGTACTGCTGATATGTTCGCTGCTGATCCTATGGTGCATCCCCTCCACTGCACAGACCATATCCTATTCGAAGGATATTTATCCGCTTTTGAAATCGAAATGTTTGAAATGCCACGAAAAGGATGATGAAAATCCGAACAGCTTTGCCATGGATAACTATTCGTTGCTCCGAACCAGCGGTAAAACGAAGGATATGATCATTCCCGGCAATGGCGCCGACAGTTATTTGATCGTCAAACTCCTTCCCAAACCGCCGAAAGGCGCCCAGATGCCGATCTTTTCAAAGAAGAAACTGTCGGAAGAAGATGTCGACATGATCAAAAAATGGATCGATCAAGGCGCAAAAGATAATTGAAGCAATGCGAAAGTACATAAAAAAAATCCATCCTCGATTCTGGATGGATTTTTTTTTGCCCGCTTATTTTGTCAGGATCATTTTCCGCGCTTCAATCCGGTCATTCATCTGCAACCGCACGAAATAGACTCCGCCGGGAAGATGCTCTCCGTTAAATACACATTCGTATCTCCCCTCGCTTTGCCGCCCTTCATACAGAATGTGCATCTCCTGGCCGAACAGATTGAATACTGATAGCTTCACATAAAAACTTTCCTTCAACGTGTATTTTATCGTCGTTTTTGGATTGAAGGGATTGGGATAATTCTGTTCAAGGTGTTCCGGTTCCCGTTCATGCAAACCGGACCGGTTGCGTTCATCATCCGGCCAGCGGACTTTGACACCGCCGGCATTAAGCCAAGCGTTGTAGACGAGAGTCGCGAACAGATCTGCCCCTTCCTGCATCAATTCATTGGTGAAGGCACCTGTTTCCTTCCATACCGCAGTATAGTAGGCACTATTATAATTCTTTTTCGATACACGGAATGCAGCAGAGTCGGCACGCATAATAGCAGACACTTTCGCATGTGAATGCTCGAGCAATGCAAAGATTTTATTCGTCGGATCGGCCGCGGGGTTCTCGAATTTCTTTGGATCGATTCTTTTAAAATAGATCTGATTGTAATACCGGTTCATCAATTCAATTTCATACCGCCATTTGATCCCGTTATTCTTCGTCAGCTGACCGTCGTAATTCATCGTGGTGTTCAGCGGCATCGTCAAATCGCCGATGTAATGGCCGAGATCGGCTGTCACCTTCAGCGTTCCGTTCCAATCACCCGCTGCAATTGTTCTTTGCAGCGAATCGTACATTTGCAAAGCAAGATACGGCAAATATCCGTTCTGACGAACCGATGCTTCGCCGTACTGTTTTTGCAGCGACAGCAAATCGGCCGGCATCGTTCGGCGATAGAATTCTGGATATCGTTCGAGTTCGATGAATTGCCGGTAGGATTCCTCTTCGTCGCGGATTTTCCGTCGATCAACATCGCTTGCATGATCAGCAAAATAAAATTCCACGTCCCGGAAACGAAGCATGGAAAGAGGAAGCGACCGGGCGCCGTTCAGATTAATAACGCGATGTCCTTCTTGCCCCCAGGCAGCCAGCGCCCCGGTACATCCAACCACCAGCAGAATCATTGCGGCGAAGGAAGGAACACGTTTCATTTGGGGGATAAGAATCGATTGCGGAGGAAACTCCGGATTTCGTTGAGATTTGCCGCAGCGATACCAGTGAAAACGAGCGTTGCGCCTCCCAGTAACTGCGGCGAAACGCGCTCGTTCAGGATGAAGACGCCAAGCATCACCGCGATCAGCGGCGTCACAAATGACGTCAGCGATAAGAGTACCACCTGCACCCGTTTCAGCAGCCAAAAGTAACTGACGAATGTGATAATCGTACCGAATACTGCAAGGAAGAAAATGCTGAAGATCGCCATCGGAGTGAATTGCACCGCGGAATAATCCTCAAGACTGAGACTGCCGGTCAACAGGATTACTGCACTGATAGACATGGGAACAAAACTGACGACGAACGGACTGATATCATGTCCGAATTTTTTAATCAGCACTGCCGAGAATGCCTGGATCGCAGCACTCATAATCACAGCACCCATTCCCAACAGCGTCGTAGAATTCCCGTCAAAATGCACATCGTTGGAGAAAATCGTCACAACACCTGCGAACCCCATTACTATACCAAAAATCTTTTGCCCGGTAATCCGCTCAGACGAAATCATGATGCTGGAAATGAGTGCAACCCATAGGGGAAACGTCGCGAACAGAATTGAAGTCATTCCGGAAGAGATCTGCTGTTCCCCCCAATAAACGAGTCCGAATGGAAAGGAAAATGAGGTCATCGCCGCGAGGATGAAGAACCACCGTGTATCAGCATTCCACGGTATCGGGATCTTCCGCAGCCGGATGATCGCAAACAAAATCACACCGGCAAGCGCGAACCGCAATCCTGCTGAAAGGAGCGGCGTCATCGTTTCAAGGCCGAGTTTTATCACCAGCCACGTGGATCCCCAAATGGTACAAATCGCCGTATATGCGAAAATAATCTTAACTCGGTCAGACATTTGTGTCGTCAGTCGTTAGTGAATAGTAGGTAGAGAGACATCTGAAAATTATGTTGAGACAAAGAAAAGTCACACCGAGCGAAGTCGAAGTGTGATATTTGAAACAGAACCATGGTTCGACTACGCTCACCATGACTCATTCACGCATTTCTCTAAAGTCTCTGGTGCCTATTCTTCCATTTTATTGAACACCAATCCGGAGATCAATTTGGGATAGAAGAATGTCGATTTCTGCGGCATGGTATTGCTGGACTTTGTCACTGCACGTACCTGGTCGATCCGTGTCGGATTCACGAAGAATGCTATCTGGGATTTTCCGCTGGCAACTTCTTCAACGCCGTCACGAACATTTTGCAGATAATGGATGTTCAGTTTCTTTTCCTGCGCTTCTTGCGAAATACCCAGAAGCTTTCCGAGTATATAATTGTGGAGAAGGACGACATCCAGTTGTTTTACTTCATCCGGTAATGGCTCCGTCACCAGCGATGCAAGCATCGATTCGTTCTTCAGCGAAGCAACGAAGAATTTCGACGAATGCTTGGAGACGAAACCGTACGCGAATTTCGGAATTGTTTTCAACGCATCCATCATCATCTGCGGTGTCGGGAACACCTGCACATCGAAATGTTGCTGCAGCGTCGTCATCAATGCACTGCCGTCGTATACCGGCAGGCTGTGGATGATCCTGTGCGTCGGAAAGATCACCAATCCTTCATCATCCAGGTTGGTGAAAAACATCATAATGTAGTTGTACAGTTCGTGTCCCGTGTGATGCGGATTTTGCGAACGCATCAGATCGCGGTATGCCAGTCCCGTCTCATACCGGTGGTGTCCGTCCGCGATCAATACCTGTTTCGGTTCCATCAATACCGCAATGTGATCGATCACAGAAATGTCGGTCACCTGCCATAATTGGTTGCGGACATTCTCAAATTCCACATCAACTACCGGATACGTAGAATGGATGGGATCAAGATACTGATCGATCTTTTTTTCCGCATCGGAATACAGGCTGAAAACTTGGCTGAAATTCGATTTGGTTGCTTTAAACAGCTTGAACCGGTCTTCTTTTGCTTTGGATAATGTCTTTTCATGCGGCAGGACGATCTTTTTCTCGAACTCTTCCAAATGGCACAACGCGATGAATCCTTTTCGCTTGATCTCCTTCCCTTCATTGTTTTTGAATGTCTGCACCAGCGGATAGATGGAGGGCGTCAGGTCCCGCAGCAGCACATCCGACGACTGCCACTCGGCATATGTTTTTGCAGCGGATGAATACCGGTCCTCTTCACGCCCAAGAATCAACCGGATGACATTGAAGGGATCCTGATCATAGTATCCGTTCTGCTGTTCGGGAGAAATCACGTCGTACGGAGGTGCAACGACGCTGGCGATCTTTACTTTCATTTGATTGTAGCGTACTGCGCGGAATGGTTTTATTGTTGCCATACTATTACCTCGTCATAATCGAAAATAATAATGCAAACAGTGATTTTTACTTGTTATTCTTCCTTGTAGCCAAATCGGTCAAGCCAGTTTTTATCCTCACGCCAAGCACTGCGGACTTTTACATGCAGTTCTAAAAACACTTCATGACCGAGAAACTCTTCAATGGATTTTCGTGCCAGGCTTCCAAGCCGTTTCAACGCTCTTCCACCCTTGCCAATCAGGATACCCTTTTGCGAATCCCGCTCAATCACGATATCCGCTGCGATGAAATGTTTCCCATTTTCACGTTCCTTGAATTCCGTGATATCAACTGTCGTCGAATACGGGATCTCTTGCTCGTATAACTCGAAGATTTTTTCCCGGATCATTTCGCTCACGAAAAACCGTTCCTGCGCGTCACTGACGATCTCCGTATCATAATACGGAGGATTTTCCGGAAGATATTTCACCAGCGAAGTGAGCAATTCGTTGGTATTGAACTTTGTCAGCGCGGACAACGGTATGATCTCATCGAAAGGAAAAAGAGTTTGCAAATCCGCCAGCAGGGGAAGAATCTCTTCCTTTTTAAGGAGATCGATCTTGTTGACGATTAAAAAAGTCGTCTTGTTGGCTGCTTTTATTTTTTCAACTGCGTCATTGTTCCGGTCGTAGCTCTGCTCCTTCACTTTCTGTGCGTCCACCAGCAGCATCACCACATCGGCATCTTCCACTGCCTGTGATGCGAAATGCATCATTACTTCCTGCAGCAGATACTTCGGCTTAATGATGCCGGGCGTATCCAGGAAAACGATCTGGTGATCCGTGCCGCTGTGAATGCCGAGGATCTTGTGCCGAGTCGTCTGCGGTTTGTTGGTAACAATGGAGATTTTCTGCTGTAACAGCGCGTTAAGGAGGGTCGATTTGCCGACATTCGGTTCGCCGATCAAAGCGACATACCCGGAACGAAAATTGTTCTGATGGATTT